>JANQIY010000298.1 GCA_028281965.1 Candidatus Gastranaerophilales bacterium | reverse complement strand
CCTGGGCTGGTGACAAAAAATTCTAAGGCCGTGTGAGGGATTTTCCGGGCAAAACCTGCAAGACCCTTTGCATTACATGCACGCAAATCAAAGCAAATTCCCCCGGCTCAGGGTGACATAGGCTTAAGAATTTTCTTTTATATATTTTTCAAATAAATCCGGTCTTTTGGATTTTGTCCTTAATAAAGCCTGCTTCTGCCGCCATTTCAGTATTTCTTTATGATTGCCTGAAAGCAAAATATCAGGGACTTTCTTGCCCCGGAATTCATAAGGTCTTGTGTAATGAGGGTATTCCAGCAGTCCTGCGGAAAAACTCTCTTCCAGGGTTGACTCATCTTTTCCCAAGGCTCCGGGAAGAAGTCTTGTAACCGCATCAACAATGCACAATGCGGCAAGTTCCCCGCCGGTAAGTATAAAATCCCCGAGGGAGATTTCCATAACGCCGGGAATCTCCCTGATCCTCTCGTCAAAACCCTCATAATGTCCGCAAATCATCGTTACTTGCTCTTTTTTAGATAGAAACTCCGCTTTTTGCTGGTTAAAAACTTCACCCTGCGGAGTCAGCAAGATAGAGGCGGAATTAGCGGTTTTTGGAATGGATTCATAAGCTTCATAAAACGGCCGGCACATCAAAACCATGCCGGCCCCTCCTCCATAAGGGGTATCATCGACCTTTCTGTGTGTATCATGGGTAAAATCACGGGGATTAACCGTGTTTAAAGAAATAACGCCCTGCTTTTGAGCCCTCGAAGGGATACTATAAGAGCAATAACCGGTGATTATTTCAGGAAACAGCGTTATAATATCAAATTTCATTTCTTCTCAATCAATCCCTCAATTATGTTTATTATAATTTTTTCCTGCTTAAGGTCAACTTTCGGTACTATTTCCTTTTTAAAAGGGATAATATGCTCTTTGTTACCGGTATTTTTAATGAATAAAACATCCTGTTCCTTAAGGTTTGCCACTCCGGAAACTTCACCAATGTAATTACCCTCTGTATCGTAAGCTTTCAGGCTTATAAGGTCTGAAATATAGAATTCGTCCTCTTCAAGATATTTTACAAGCTCTTCTTTAGGCAATTTTAAAAGAAATCCCTTTATTTCCACGGCTTCATCAACAGAATTAACCTGCTTAAACTTGATAACGGCAAATTTTTTATGAAACCTGACCTTTTCTATGTCCAGCCGGGAGACTTTTGAACTGTTCACCGCATAAACCCGGCTTATTTCAGAGAAAATTTTTTCGTTTCCCTCGGTAAAGCCGACCTTTACTTCGCCTTTAACCCCGTGAAAATTAAGCACTTTACCTATAGACAGTAATTCCTGCTGATTTTTTTCCATATCCTGAGCCTTTTGTTATTCGTTATTTATTATATTTTATTACTGAAAAAATGTTAAATTAATGAATCAATCTACTACTCAAGAACTTCTAATTCAAGCCGGTTTTCAAACCATAGACAATGAAGAGCTTATCCTAAAAAAACCTGTTCCTTCTCCATACCCCTTGCTTCCCTACATTTTTAATTTAAATAGCTTATCATTAATTTCAAAACGCCATAAATTGTCATGCTGAAATAATTTCAGTATATTTTCAACGC
>JANQIY010000242.1 GCA_028281965.1 Candidatus Gastranaerophilales bacterium | reverse complement strand
GAAAACAATAGCATTTTCAAAATCTGATTACCGGCATGATTTGATTACAAGGCTTTTTATTATCCAATATAATCTATCACTTAGAATTTAATCACCGCCTTGTTTTTTAGCTAACCCGTCATTCAGTTTAATTATGCAAAATAAAATTCTATTTGAATCCCGGGCTATTTATGTGGTATTTTAGCTTTAATAAAAAATTGCAGGAGGATTTGATGAAAGTTCTGGTATACGGCTCAGGCGCAAGAGAACATGCCCTGGCGCTGAAGATAAAACAGTCCCCGCTTCTTGAGAAATTATACTTATGCAAGCCTAACGACGGTTTTGCGGAACTCGGGGAGGTGCTGGAAGCTGATGATTTTGCCGGGCTGGCTGAAATTGCCCTGGAAAAGCAGGTTGACCTGCTTGTGGTAGGCCCTGAAGATCCTCTGGTAAAAGGCATTGCAGACGAATTTAAAAAGGCGGGAATTCCCGTCATCGCTCCGACAAAGGATTGGGCAATGCTGGAAGGCTCAAAATCTTTTGCCAAAAACTTTATGCAGAGAAATAATATTCCAACTGCCGGATATGAAATTATTACAGATGCAAAAGACATTTATAACGTTTTGGAAAAATTCACCGTGCCCGTTGTGTTAAAAGCTGACGGGCTGGCGGCAGGAAAAGGCGTTTATATCGCAAATACAAGGATAGATGCCGAAAGAACCCTGTATGAATATCTTGAAGGCAAATTTAGCGAGGCTTCCAGCAAAGTGGTCGTGGAAGAGTTTCTTGAAGGGGATGAACTTTCACTTATTGCTCTCTGGGACGGCAATACTCTCCTGCCTTTTATACCTGCGAGGGATTATAAAAAACTTGAAGAAGGAAATAAAGGCCCCAATACAGGGGGCATGGGTTCATACTGCCCGGTTTCACTGGAATTAAAAGAGTATGAAGAACTTGAAAAATATGTTAAACAACTGGAAACTGCCCTTAAAAACGAGAAAGCGGACTTTGTAGGGGTGGTTTATTCCGGGCTTATAATGACTAAAGAAGGATTAAAGGTGCTTGAGTACAACATGCGTTTTGGCGACCCTGAAACACAGCCTTTATTAATGCATCTTAATTCAGACCTGTTGGATATTTTCAGGCTTGCGGTAAACAAAGAACTGCATAAAGCGGAGTTAAAATGGAAATCAGGACAGACTTTTTGTGTAGTAGCCGCGGCTGATGGGTATCCTGAAAATCCTAAAAAAGGCGGTGAAATAAAAAATGTTGATGAAATAGTCAAAAATCACGGTGTGACAGTTTTTTACGCCGGGGTTAAAAAGCAGGACGGAAAACTTGCCGCAAACGGCGGGAGAGTACTTTCTGTCTGCCAGAGCGGGCCTTTAGCACAGAAATGTATTTATGACGCCCTGGCTGAGCTGGATTTTTGCGATAAAATATACAGAAAAGACATTGGTGAAGTTAGTTTATCAAAAGAGGTATGTGCAAAAGATGAAGGATGTTGTGGTAATTGCGGGTTCTGAAAACGATCGGGATTTTGTGGAACCTGCCTTAAAACTGGCGAAAGATTTGGGTATAGAAACCGAGTTTAAAGTGTATTCTGCCCATAGAAACCTTGAAGAGCTTATTAAATACCTGGAAGAAGTCGAGAAAACCGGAAAAACAAAAGTTATCATTGCAGTTGCCGGACTTGCTGCCGCTCTTCCCGGAGTGGTTGCGGCAAAGGTTGAGCTTCCGGTGATCGGGGTCCCGAGGGATGTTGGGCCTTTAAACGGTTTTGACGCGCTTATGTCGATTGTCCAGATGCCAAAAGGCGTTCCTGTAGCGACTATGGCCATCGGAAAACATGGCATGCTTAACGCAATTCATTTTGCTAAAAGAATTTTAAATCTTTAATATAATCCCTCGATAAGAATAAAGCGGCCTAATGGGGTCACGTCGCAGTAAAATTTCAGGGATTCTACAAAACAGCTGTTCAGGCAAAACCCGCCTGATAAATAGACTTTCTCGGGTTTCCCAGCGAAAACCCAGGCATTATAGGCGATTCCATGGATATACCTTGCCACGGCGATTTCTGCAGGAATGTCCGAAGCTATATTGTCCATAATCTTTTCCATTGCAAAAACCCCGCAGGTAACGGAAATTTTCTCACGTTGAGGCGTTAGGGCAGCTAGGTCAATGTTATAAAACTTGCATAACATCTCTACTGTGGCACCGGTAACGCTTCCACAGTTCCCGTTCCAGTCAAGGTCCCTGTATTTACCGTTTTCAAACTTAACCCATTTCAGGTCACGGCTTCCTATATCAATGACAGTAGCATTTTCAAGGTTTTTAACCTTTTTCCGGGCCCCAAATGCCAGGGCTACTATTTCGTTATGATATTTACCGTCCGGGTTTATCCGTTGTTTAACCATGTGACCCGTTGCCCCATCAAAGTTTACAGGCACTGAAGAGAAAATTTTGCTGGGCAGCAAGAAAGTTCTGCCTTTATGCCTGTTTCCGGTATGGTCTGAATACTCTTTTCCGTTTTCAAAGACCGCATAAGCTGATAAGTCGTCGATTTTTAGCAAAGGGCTCGTTTCAAGCTCTTTTTCATTTTCGTAAATTTCGAGGACTTTGCTCCAGGTTGTTCCTGCATCTGCGTAAAGTTTTGCCATTTTTACCCCAGCTTTATAAACGCTTCTATCTTTGCTTTTACTGAGTTTGAGGCGGTATCGTCAACGTCAATGTAAATACCGTTATATTTTTTAGCGAGATATTTCGCCAGTTGCATCTTAGCGCAAAATGTCTGCGCGAAAAAGACCGTGGGAATGCCCTCATCAACGTACATTTCCAGCTCAATATCCGCCGGTCTGCCAGCTTCCACGCACCTTGTCCAGCCATAGACATGTGTGTTATGAGGGAAAATATCAAGAAAATCAAGATCATTGGGCGGAACCCCCCAGAACCCATACTCCGGTCTGCATTGAGTCAGTTTTAAGTCCTGTTTTTCTATGATGTTGTCCATAATTGCGTTGATTTTATCCTTTAAAGGCAGGCTGCTTTTAGAAATCGGGGTTTCCCGGAATTTATCGCCGTATTCCTCAAAGCGGGTTTCAATCACCTTAAATCCCATATCCCTGAGAATATTTGCCGCAAACCACCCGGAATCGCATTTTTCCCTTCCTACCGAAGCTATTATAACATCGAGGTTTTGCTGAAAAGCCGTTGCATTATCTATAATATTTTTCATAATCCGGCAGTAAGCATCGGGTAAAATCCCTGATTCCGGGGAATTATAGTTAATATCAAGGTCAATAAACCTGTTTTGGGGATATTTTTTCCGGATTTCTTCCATTACGGAAGGTTCCGGATAACCCCAGATTCCTATTAATTTTTCGTCACTGGCGCTCATTTTTTTTATAATTATTGCTTATCATTATATTTTCAATAGAAAGGAAAATAAAATCAATATCCTTATTTTGCAGGGTCTTTCAATTCCGGAATTAAAAAAGATATGTCATGCCGTGCTTGACACGGCATCTAGCCAACTTTTACTTATCGCATATCAGCATTAATTGGCTAGACCCCGCATCAAGTGCGGGGTGACAGTTTAAGTTTAATTTATCCAATTTAGAACTGAATTGCCCTGCTTATTTTGACGCCGCAAGCCCGATAAGCAGGGAATCCATTACAGCCTGGGGGTTTACATAGCTGTTCAGCTCGGTTTTTGCCTGCTGGAGACGTTTCAACCGGTTGATTGCATGCCTGCAAAAACCGCTGTTCTCGGAATTATGCCGGATTAAAAGCACAAGGTATTTTTCTATCAGGTTAAGCAAGTCCTCCGGGCTCGTTGAGTTTTCTTTTGCAATTTCCATAAGTCTTTCAGAATATAAAACCGCCTCTTCTCTTGTTTTTGGTGGGAATTTGGAGAAAAATTCATTTAAAATACCTGTTTCAAGGTTTTTTTCGGGATTATACGCAAGCGGTATTGTCTGTGAGCGGGAAACGATTGTATCCAGCATATCTTCCCGGTCTTTTGCCAGGAAGAAGAATGTCACGCCGGGGGGCGGTTCTTCAATAATCTTTAAAAGAGCGTTTGCGGGCTCAGAGTGGAATGTTTTGTAGGATAACGGCCCAGGAATCCAGCTTTCCCGGTCTGAATCGCTGTTTTGAAGAACAGGAGGGGATATATGGTCTTTGTAATCTTGCCAGGCCGGCCCGGCATGGGATTGATACTCCTTACCTTCCTTTGCGTCAGTGAATATAACCACTCTATGATACTGTGAAGACACGCTCAGGGATTGCTTTAGCCCTCTTGCCTGGTCAATTGTTATGACCGTCCTGGGTTTTCCGTCTTTATTATGATGAACGTAATCTACAGGAGAGACGGTTATCACCGCAGGATGCCTGTTTTGCGCTATCCATCCGCAGGAAGTGCAGGCGCAGTCTTTTGTTTTGCCGGAGCAGTTAAGGATTCTCGCTGTTTCCAGCGCCAGGAAGTACATATCCATGGTGTTGCTGCCGGTTAGCATGTAGGAATTAGCAAGTTTCTCCTTTCCCGGGACCAGCGCTGATTCCAGAAACTGCGAGGCAAAAGGCTGTTTGGTTTTAATTTCAGGTTTAAACATATTTCTCCTGTAAATACTGCGGTATTCCTTGTTTTTAAGCTATTTCCTTATCAATAATTTCATCCAGTAGTTTATTAAGGCTTTTTCCCTGGGAAGCTGCTTTTTTTACCAGTTTATAATGTTTTTCAGGTGATATTCTTAAAAGGAATTTACCTTTATAATCTTTTAGTTTAGCAGGTTCAGGAATTTCCTTGCCTAATTCAAGGAAAGTTTCAATATATTCCTGCAAAGCATTCCTGATCATATCTAAAGCCTCTTCTATGGTTTCACCGTCTGTTTTGCAGCCGGGAAGCTCTGCTACAGAGGCAATGTAACAGTTATCAGCGTCGCTCCATTCAAAATGAAACGTCCAGGGTAAATTTATGTAATAATTTAAATCTTTATTCATATTAATAACCTTCTTTTTTTAATATTTCCTGTAAATCCTGTATTTGATAGGGTTTTAGTTCTTTTCTGTTTAAAACTAAAGTTATAGTCATTTCCTCTTTAGTAAAGATTTTGTGCGAACTGCCGGAACGGATTCTTGTTTTGCTTTTAAAACCTAGATTTATTAATATTTTAATTGCTTCATCAGTTGATATTTTTTTATTTTCCAGTATTTTTTGTATTAATTTATCTTTTTTAGTCATTCTATTTAGCGTTTCACTATTGGCTATACAATTATAGTATCATTTTTAATATCATTTATCAATATTATTTTCCTCTTTACAAAACTAAATATTTTTTATAAAAAAAGCAATCCCCCCCCGTTTTTGTTTTTATATAAATACAGAAGGAAAGATAAAGGGTAAATTAAAGCTTTGAAAAAAACCAAATATTTTTCTTAAAAGGTAAGGGATATTAGTTAAGAAAGGGAGAAAAAATTATGAGCACAACATCAATTAACTCTGAGACGTGTGTAGCCACTACAGAGGCAGCAATCAATAACAATAACGCTAGATTTATACTCACCAACCAAGGCCCAGGAGGAATAATTTCGTTAGAAAAAGCCTCGATTTTTGAGACTTGTTCTAGTCCTGCCGGTAGGGAGTGTATAGGCAGTGCACTGACAGAAAACGATCACAATAACGCTAGAGCTATACTCGTCGACAAAGACCCACAAGGAATAATTCCGTTAGGAAAAGATGATGATTTTCTGGCTTGTTTTTAACCTAAATAATTTAAAATAGAAAATTATTTAAAAAGAGGTGCGCAAATGCGCATCTCTTTGCGTTTATGCGATTTAATTAATCACGTTTCATAAGGTCGCTGTTATTCAGTTGATGAATTTTATAAATAAAATACCCTAATACCGGTAAAATCATAACTAAATATAAAATTTCTTCTAAACTTATCATTTTTATTACCTCATTTTTTCCAATTTATCTAACAAAAACTTAATTCTGTCACACCTGTTAAAATATCCTTTTATAAAAATAAAGATAAAAATAACGCCTACGGCTATAAAAGTAAATTTTAAAATAACATTAAACTGAATAAAAATTAACCCTAATGTTCCTGCAACAGTGAGTACTGTAGCGTTTCAGAAGTTGTTTTTTACACTTATGTGGTAGTCGATTTCTTTTTCAATTGATTTTATGTCCGCTTTACTCATAATTTAAATTTTACAGTATTTTTTAAATAAACTGAAATATATTAATACAATTTTAAATTATTACCGGACTGTCTTAGCCGCTAAAACCGGCTATTAACATTTCCATTGCGGTTTCGGGAGGTAATTCTCCTGATTTTATCTTGTATTCGGTATTTTTCAGGTTTTCCCTGAGCGCAAAAATTCTATGTTCGGGGATTTTGCTGAGTTTTTTCATTTCCTGCTCCACCACAAACGGCGGTAAATTTACTATTTTTGCTATTTCAAAAGCTTTTTTGGTTTTTGATTCAATTTTAATTTTCAGCCATCTTCTGGTAAGGGTTTGAAGAGTGGCTGCGATTTTTAGAGGGTTATTCCTGTCAAAAAGCTTGTTTAATTCACATATTGCCCGGTCAGAATCATTTTTTAGCCAGTATTCAGCGAATAAAAACACATTTTCGTTAGTTGAAGACACTTCTTTTACGTCATTTAAGGTGATTGTGTTTTTGGGATGTATTGTAGTAGCTATTTTTTCCAGCTCTAAATCCAGCTTTCTCAGGTCAGAGCCTATATCCTGCAAGAGAGAAGCTGCCGCGTCCCTGTTGATTTTAAGGGACTTACCGGAAGCCTGTTTTATCAGCCAGGTGATAATCTTATCTTCCTGGTAGAACTTAAATGCCGGAAACTCGGTAATTTCTCCGGATTTTTGGATGGTTTTTACCAGCTTCATTGTGCTGTCGATTTTTTTTCCGCTTTCTCGCTCTACCGGAGAAATAAACAGGAGATGTATCCTGCTGTTCAGCTTTTCCACAGCTTCTATTAGCTTCTGCATAAGCGGGTCTGTAGTGGAAATTGTTCTTTTCCCGCGAAAAAACAGCGTGGAAGTCCTGACTTCAATAAGCAGGCTGCCAAGCATCATTGGAAGGGTCTGGATTGACTCAATAAGTGACTTTAAGTCCGGCTCATCCAGCACCTTATGGCTAAGCGCGCTAAATCCCGGGTCAAGTACCTTCTTTCTCAGCTCTTTAACAGCATTTTCGAGGTTAAATTCTTCTTCTCCCCAGTAGAGGTATACAGGCATAATGCTCCTTTAAATACGGCCTTCCCAGTATCCGCCTTCTCTTGCAACAAGAGCATCATAACATGACCAAAAACGATATGGGGGAAGTAGTCCTAAAAGCGCATGAGTGTTGAAAGGGTAAAATGCCAGTTATTACTGATAAAATAAAAAAATTGTTAGGGGAGAAAAATTTATCTCAACGACAACTTGCCTTACGAATAAATTATAATCGTGGTGCTTTAGGGCATATGATTAATTCAGAATGTTCTTTTTCTAATGAAGTAATACAAAAAATAGCCCCTATACTGGAAGTTTCACCGGAAGATATAAGAGGCTGGATTATAGCCGAAAAGTATCCTAAAGACATCCTTAAAATGGCGGTTTCCGCTAAGGAAAAGACTCCGCAGGAAAAGGGTAAGTTAATTCTTACCATTAAAATAGATGAACTTCTTAAAACAAAAGGGCTTTCCAGAACCGGATTAAGCAAGGTTATAGGCTACAGCCAGGGTAAGCTTAACGAGATGGTCATAGGCAAAGAGCCGATGTCTCCGCTTGTAATGGCCAGAATTGCCACTGTGCTTGAGGTTTCCCAAGACGAAATCACAAGCTGGTCTGTTGCCGATAAGTATTCCTTAGAGACTTTACAAACCGCCCTGGCATGCTAAACCGGTTTTTATATGACGGGAAAAACTATTCCAGCTCAATTTTAATGGCTTCTTCCGGAATTCCCGGGCTTTCCTCAGCTATCTCTTCTTCAATTACTTCTTCGGATTCTAGGGAATTTGTCCTGATAGACTCGGTTGCGGATTTGCTTTTTTTAACGAGTTTTTCCTTTACTTCCCTTACCTGTCTGTCCACTCTGTCAGAAATAAGGTCTATGGCCGCATACATACTTTCGGCGTCTTCTTTTATCTTGATCGTGGAACCGTTCAGAAAGCATGTCACCTCGGCAGTTGAGTTTTTCTTGACACTAGGGTTTCTGGTTACGCTGAGAGTAACTTTTAGGTTCATTATGTGAGCATTATGTTTTATTATTTTTTCAAACTTTTCGTTAACGTAGTCTTTTAAAGCATCAGTAATATCAATGTTTTTCCCGTTAATAGTAATTTGCATATATTTTTCTCCTATGTAGCCTGGCAGATATATTTATAAGTATATAAGATTTTAGGATTAGTTTAAACCTGATTTAATTTAATTTTAAGGTTTATTATTAATTTGAGTTGTTAATTGTTTAAAAACAATGATTATCGTTGTTTATGCTCTTCGTTTTTATAGAGGATGAAACAGTTTATATTGAAATTTAAAATAAAATATTAACACACTCTTTAAAAAACGAAAAATGACTCAAGGGAGGGAATTTATGCAAACTGTGGAAATTTCAAAAGAATTAACAACAGCGATTAGCTTTTTAGAGGAACTTTTAAACAATAAAGACGGGACAGCTGTTATTGAGGCCATTAAAAAGTATAAACAATCAAGCACCGCAAATGATACCGGTTTGCATAATTTTAACCTAAAATGACATTAAGAGATTTGGCGGCGGTATAAAATGACGTAATTTTGTACGAAAAACGGGAAAGCTAAAGAGCTTTCCCGCCTTCTTAAAAAGGATTGAGCAGGCTTACAGTTCTTCTTTATAAGCAATGTCATCAATTATTACAGGTTTTATAAGAATAATCAGCTCATTTTTTTCATGGTCAAATTCGGTATCCCTGAACAATTTTCCCAGTAACGGCAAATCAGCCAGGAAAGGGACTTTACCTTCTTTTGTAACATCGTTTTCTTTGGTAAGTCCGGCTATAGCAAGGGTTTCCCCGGATTTTACACGGACGTCCTGAAGAATAACTTCCCTTGTCGAAATCGGGGTTATAGTGATTGCGGCCCCGCCTGCCTGGAATTCACCTATTAACACCTGGGGAAGTGCGCTGGTTATTGACGGTCTTATTCTCATTGTTACATAGTCATTATCACCTATTTTAGGCAGTATGTTAAGCACTATCCCAACATCTTCGAGTTCCGAGCTGTAAGTTTGCAGTCCTTCAGCTGAAATTGTGGTTTCTACCTTGTTTACTACCTGCTCTGTAATCTTTATCAGGGATTCACTCCCGTTAAGAGCAATAATTTTGGGGTTGGCAAGCAGTTTTGCCTCTTCGTCCTCAATGAGGGCTTTTAACTTCACGGCAACCTCGTCGGCTATACTGCTTATGGTGCTGAGGGTTATGCCGGATTGATTTGCCAGTGAGCTAAAATCGTAGCCTGATGCGAACTCTCCCGAGATAGCGTTAAACCCGCCGCTCATTTTTCCGCCCTGAATTACTGTGTTCAGGCCGAGGTCTTTTGATCTTTCCTTCTTAAGCTCTATAAGAGAAACTTCGATAGCAACCTGTTTTAGAGGTTTATCCAGATATCTTATGGCTTCTTCGGCGATCAGGATATCTCTTTTAAGCCCTGCCACCAGGAGGGAATTTGTTCTTGTGTCGGGGATTACAATTGCTCCGCCGTCGTTGTTGTCGACCTGGATATCGCCTGTAGTTGCCGTGTAGTGCTGAATTTTTATTTTGCTGGCAAGCTGGCCCGCATCACCAAAGTTTTCGCTGGACTGGAGTTTTTCAACTTTACCTTTAATGGTTTTAGCGTCTATAATACTGCTCTGACCCGTTGAAGACCCGGCCGGTGCGGAATCCTCGGAATCCTGCTGGCCCGGAGGGGCCGGAATTGCCTGCAAAGCAGCTCCTGCGTCAACTGTGTCGTTTACCTTATAGCCTTTATTAAACACGCTTGCCCTTAAAATGCTTGCTACATAAACAGCATTTGAGTTATTAAGCTTAAATGTCTTTATATATCTTCTATTAAGGCCTTTTTTAGCCATTGCCGGACGGGATGCCACGAAAATCGTGTTATTTGAAATTCTTGCTTCAAGCTCTTCACTTGTTAAAATGGTCTGCATTGCCTCGTTCAGCGAAATATTCTTTAATTCAGCGCTCATAAACCCCATCACGCTTTCATCTATAACGACGTTCATGCCCCCTTCTTTTGCCAGGATCCTTATTATCGAGGCTACGTCAACGTCCCTGAGAGTAAGGTCAATCATTGCATCCTCGGGAAATGCGTCAAACCCGGATTCCAGATCCATGCATTCCTTGTCTATCCTGGTAAAGTCTGCCTGCTGCATATTAAGGTGCGTCCTGATCCTTCTTTCCAGGTCTTTTTTGGCTATATCGGAAATTGTGCCTTCCTTAACGTTCTTTAACGTATCAACGCCAATATCCTCAACCTGTCCCTGAATTGAAAGGGCTGGAAAACTTGGTATGAGGGATAAACATACTGCACAAACAAATGAAAATAATACTATTTTGTAATTTCCGGCAAAAGACATAAACACCTCTTTTATTATTTACTGCTTAATTAACTCTATGACTGTTTTATATACCTGATATCCACGTTTTTATCAGGCCTGGTTACGGGCTTCATCTTTCTTGTAACCTTTTCACCCTTTATTTCAAACTCGCATATAAAGTTTTGGGAATCTATACCCAGCACTTTAACTCCCCTGAGGGTATCTCCTATGCCCAGTGAATCCGTAAGGCCGTTTATTTCAGCAATTACTTTGTTGCCTAAAAAACCTTTAATTTCCACGTAATTTTCAGGTTTTTGCTCCACAACGGGAGGGTTTGGCAAGCCACTGCCTGAGCGGCCGGCTTTTTTCACTTTCCCGGTATTTCCAAATGGGCTGAAATTACTTTCTACATAAGAAAATGGATCATTTTTTCCCGCAAAATTAGAAGCTGTCCTGATTATGTCAGATCTTTTAGTGGGTGTAATTCTTTGCTTAAACTCTTTTGTTTTTTTAACTTCCAGCGGTTTTATTTCCGGGGCTTTCCTGGGGGCGGTTGTTTTTTTCGGCTGTTCCGGTTTTTTGGCCGTCCGTGGTTTTTGAACTTCTTTTTCCCCGGAAACCTTCTTTGCAGACTTTGCTTCAGGTTTAACGGTTTTGGGCTTTTTAGCCATAACCTGCTTATTCACTGATGTCTTACGCTTATAATCATAGTAAAAGTAGCTGGTGCCAAATAAACACAGTGCGGTAAATATTATCAACAGTTTTTTATTTCTTTCCTGGTTTTGCATTTGATATATCCTATTTTTTGACCAAAACTGTTTAAACCGTTATATTTAGGTTTGTGAGGGGTTTTTATCAACAGGCTGCAGGGCGGTTTTAGCCTGTTTGTTTATTCTGGATTTATAGACACTTCCCTTGATATTTAGCTCAACACGAGGGTTTGGATTACTTTTATCCTGGTTAAACGCATTAGTGTAAATCCCTTCAATGTTTACTTTTCTTTGATAGTCTTCCAGAAAGTTTATAAAGTCGATTATTTCATTGTAGTAAGCAACTGTACTTATCTCCAGGGGTTTTTCCATTATAGTTACCGGTTTTACTTGCTCTGGTTCTTTGGTTATTCTTCTTGACCTTTTTTTAGTTTCAACCTGCGGCTTTGAGGGGTCAATTATCTTTACATGTACCTCGGGAAGCGACCTTACCTTGAAAATACGGTTAACTGCCTTATCGGCAAAAATTTCAAAGTCAATTAGCAGGATTTCATCCCGGTATTTTTTAGGAAATTCCTCATCAAAACCGGTTAATTCCGAGTTCAACCTGTTAAGTTTATGCAGGAGCGTCTGGTTTGCTTTTAGTACCTTTATGTTGCTTTTTGTTTCCTTTATAAGCTGTTTTTCCTGTTTAATCTGTTTTTTCAGTTTTAAATACTCTTTAATTGAAGGTATGGTAAACTGGACGATGAAAAATATCGTCAAAAAAGTTGGTATTAAACTAAGAAAAATTATTTTTTTCGGGCTTTTCATCGTTAACTCCGCTTTTTAACCAGGCTGTTCATTTTTTTCGGCCTGTTCTTTTCTTATGCCTGTTTCTATCACAAATTCATATATATTTGTTTCTGTTTTGTACTCAACGGTCTTAATTTCCGCGTCATAAAGAAGCGAGTCCTTATCTTCGTTGATGTTCAGTATAAGGAAAGAGACCGCCGTAAAAGGCTTTACCCTGGACCTGGACGAAGCCGGCACTATTCCTGAAATGCTCAGCCTATTAACGCTGGTTTTTGACCTGTTGAATGAAGTTTTATCAATGCTTGAAACAATAACGTTTCTGGGGACTTTTGTTGCGAGTTCCTTTAAAATTGAACTCCAGGGAATAAAAGAGCTATTTATCTGGTTTCTTGCAATCTGCTTGAATTTAGCGATTTCCAGATCTTCCTGAAGGTTTTTTCTGTAAATGGACAGTTCTGTATGCTCTTTAGACAGTTTTTGCTGCTCATCTTTCAATGCTTTAAGCTCTATAGAGTGCTTTTTCCCCAGGTTATCGGCAATAAGCCATATTCCAAAACCGAAAACAAAAACGACGAAAATTCCTATAAGATAAATAATTATAAAAATTTTCGTGCTCGCATCCAGGTTATCTTTTTTGATAACCGCTTTATTGAATTCAGGAGCTTTATCAAGCTCGCCTATGAGATTTATGTTTATCGTTTTCAATTTTCAACTTCCTTCAGTGCTAAGCCTATACTTGTGGAAAATAATGCCGCATCGTAGATTGAGGCGGGTTTTTCCTGCAACTCTTCTGACATGTTAATAAACGGGTCAAACAGGCATGTATCGATTCTTAGCTTGTTATAAAAGTATTTGTCAATGTTTTGGACACATACGCCGCTTCCGCCAATGGCTATCCGCTCTATATTAACCGGTTCTTCCCTGTCAGAATTAAAAAATTCTATTGTTTTTTGAATTTCTGTTGAAATATTGCTGTAAACGCTTCTTACAGAGTTGGAAGCCCTGTTTAATTCCTGATCTTCGCTTAAATCTGTACCGGGAAGCATTAGCAGGGCTTTCGGCAGAATTTTTAAAACTTCCTCTTTTTTTATACCAAGGCTGTTTATAACGTTTTCTATGATATTTTTCTTGCCGGTATCTATATTGTGGCAGAAAACAGGCATGCCGTTTTGGATAATATTAATATCAGTGTTTGAATAGTCAATAAGTACTGAAATATAGGTTTTTTCAGTCTCATTTATCAATTCCGCGTGAGAAAGCGCCTTTATCATAGCGAAAGAAGATATATCTATCGCCTGCACATACAGCCCTGCATTGGAAATCGCTTCGAGGTAACTTCTGGCCGCGTTCTTTGATAGCGCGCAAAGCAATACATCAATCTTATTACCTGTTTGTCTGCTGTTATTATTAAGTATCTGAAAGTCAACATTCATTTCCCTTTCGCTTAAAGGGAGGTGTTTAGACGCTTCCTGGGGCGCTATTACCTTTAATTCATCCTCAGGTATATCAGGTAATGAGATTTTCTTTACAAAAACACTGTTACTTGGCATAGAAATTACTGTATTTCTGATTTCAATCTTATATTCATCCAGAGTTGACTTTAATTCCTCTGTTAAAGCTTCAAAATTTTGAAGCTGGCCATTTTGAAATACTTTTGTCTGAAAAGGCCTATTAATATAATTTTTCAGGGTAATCTTGTTTTTCTTTTCATGGAGGACAACCATTACAATGCCTTCAGGTGTAATGTCCAATCCTATCTGGTTACGCGATAAGTTTTTTAGAAAATCAAACATTTTTAACTCTTACTTGTTCACTATCCTGCTTAAAATTGCACTGGAATTTTCCTGCCCTTCTCCGCAAGGACAGAAATTAATTCTGTTTTAATTATTAAAAAAATTTTTCTAAAGTTAAAACAGTTAACTGTAATAACTAATGCCTTCACAAGCTATTATTTATAATACACTTATTTTCATGAAAATATAAGTATCCGAAAATAAAAAATAATATTCTGATTTTAAGAAATAACCTTTTTTTATTAGTATATTTGCATTTTAGACATGAAAATTTATCTTTACATTTTGAAATAATAGAAATATGTTTTTAAAAATCAGAAAAAATTGGCTGTTATTTTGTAAAAAAATTTGTAGGTAAAGGCTTTTCAGGTTTTTTTACCTTTTTTTTATTTAAGAACGCTGTTTATTATCAAAAGTATATCTATTTATTATATAAAATAAGTTTTTAAATAAAAAAATATTAAAATTTTAAGAAATGTATATTTCCTGTTTAGACAACATTTTTATTTGAAAAGACTTAATCCACCCGGGTAAAGGAAAATCCGAAAATATAATTGTTTACTTAAAAAGAATAGTTATATAAAATTTATAAAATAACCTTTATGGTTACTTAATTAATATATTAATTATTTTTGGATATCTAGATGCAAAAAAATAATTCAAGCCAAAAAAAATTTCGATTCCAGGTGTTTAATTCTCTGATTTTTCAACTTAAAAATATCTTCAGACGAGAAAAAAATAACAACAACCAGGAAAATTCTGAAGTAAATGAAGAGCTGACCAGGTATATTAATAAAATTTTCGAGCAGCAGGAAAAGGAACGAATTGTCAGATGGTTGGTAAACAGTATAAGGGAAACACTTGAGCTTGATAAAGTACTTGAAACTATTGTCAGGGAAATCGGGGCTTTACTAAACGTTGACAGGTGCATTATTGCGCTTTTTGAAAAAGATGAGCAAAAATTTTATTTTCGAAATGAGTATAGAAAAGATGAAAGTATTTTCCCTTTAATCAAAGGAGAAAATACCATTTGTGAGATACCGGATAAATGGCAAAAGTTTTTAATTAAAAATTTCTGCCCGGTGTTAATTGATGATTCGCAAAAAGATTTGCTTGAAGAGGAAGAAAAGAAGTATTTAAAAATAAATAGCATTAAATCATTAATAATCATTCCTATTGTCCATAAGGAGGAATTTTTGGGAATTCTTATGGCTCACCAGTTCAAGCACCCCAGAAAATGGGAAGAAACTCATTTTGAAATACTGAAAGATACGGGCAGTCAGGTAGCTATCGCTATTAACCAGGCTATTTTGTACTCAAAAATACAGGAAGCTACAAAATTAAAAAATGATTTTCTGGCCGGCATGTCACATGAATTAAGAACCCCTTTAAATGCCATAATCGGGTTTTCAGAAATGCTTCTCAGTGAAAACTACGGCAATATTAATGAAAAGCAGAAAAAATTCCTGAATAATATTTACATTAGCGGTGAACATCTTTTAAGGCTGGTAAATGACATTCTTGACCTTTCAAAAATAGAAACAGGAAATATGGAAATTATTTATGAAAAATTCCAGGTCCAAACCCCAATAAAAGAGACTGTATCAGTACTTAACAGTCTTGCGGTAAAAAGAAGCGTAACTATAGAAATGGAAATAGAGCATGATTTGTCTTTAAGCGCTGATTTAAGAAGGTTTAAGCAAATAATGTATAACCTTTTAAGCAATGCCATAAAATTTAGCCAGGAAAAAGAGCGCGTAAAAGTAAAAGCTTTCAGGGAAGGTAAAAATATCAGGGTTGAAGTCCATGATAGAGGTATCGGGATTACATGGATTGACAGGGAAAAAATATTTAAAAGCTTTTGCCAGCTTGATTCATCCATAACAAGAAAACAGGAAGGAACCGGCCTGGGGCTTACTTTAACTAAAAAATTTATCGAGCTCCATAAAGGCGAAATTAATTTTGAGTCTGAAAAAGATAAAGGTTCGGTTTTCTGGTTTACCTTGCCGGAAGTAAAGCCTGATATTACAGAAAATACCGATTCTGACCCTGTTTTCAGTGCCAGCTAGAAACTGTCTCAAAAAGCCTTTTACTCCCTTATAATGAATCAATCTATTGACTCGAATTGCTAATTAACTCGAGTTGCTAATTGCATGTATGCAACATTTGCCAAAACCCACCCACAGCCACCCTAAAGGTGGAAAAGAGGCTCCGCCTCTTTTCGATTC
>JANQIY010000175.1 GCA_028281965.1 Candidatus Gastranaerophilales bacterium | reverse complement strand
CAACGATTTTTTAAAGGGAGTTTATCTTACATCACTTAAATCTGAAATCGACCTTAAAATTATATAGCCAAGGAATATATGGACTAATATTATTTTGTATTAATTTCTGGGGAAAGTTTGTGTATTCCTGGGTATTCAGGAAATCAGATTTACCATAAAAAGTAATAATAATGGTATCATCTTTTACCTTAATATCACCATCGTTCCATGCCAATATTTCATTGGCAAGATGTTTTGCATCCCATTTTTTGTAATCTTCTTTCAGGTTTTTTCTTAACTCATAAGTTGCCCCTTGTGCTATCATTGCCATAGCAAGTTTCCCATACCTGATATTAAGGTTCATTGTCGAAGCGCGGTTTAACCCCATGTCATTTTCAAACCTGAAAAATTCCTCAACACTCCACCTTTCATCATATTTTTGCGCAAGCAATGTATGGGGTTTCATGCCCGAAGTGGTCAAAAAAGCATTGTACCTGTAATCTTTATCTTGCTCCCCAAACCTTTCGGCAAGTAAACGGAGCTTTGCTTTGCCGCCATTAAAATTAAATCCAGTTTCACTTAATGCAAACCCAGCACCAACAGGGCTGTATTGTAAAGCCCTGATTGTTTTCTTTACCTTCCCTGTGTTCATGGCCGGTGCCAGGAAGTCAAAGTTTTCGTGCCTGTGGACTTCGTTGAACAGTTCTTTTGAGAAATGTTCTTTGTCTGCCACAAGAAGCGAAGGGGAGTTGATTATCTGCCCGCAGGCTTGGAGTAGTTGCAAAGTAGCTTTTGTTGTAGGCATACCGGCAGAAGACATTGTGGCCATGATTGGCTGTCCTGTCCCTGCTGATACTGCGAAGAATGTTTGTAGCATTTTTTGGGAGGGGGCATCCGGTTTTTTCTTTTTCCTGGGCATGGCCCGTTTCGAAGAACTTATTATCCTGTGTGGATCTATCGCTATAATATCGCCCTGGTAATGCCCCGAAAGCTGACGTTGCAGCCCTAAGTTTATCATCATTTTATAGGAATCTTTTATTTTATGACTGTTTAATAAAAGATGGACTTGTTCGTCGGTGACCAGCCTGCCCATGCCATTGAGCAACTGGAAGCCCTGGTTCCCCAACGAAGACTTTCTCCTCACACGGTTTATGCATAGAGCTGATTCGTTAACCAACTGGAGGGCTATCCTTGGCCCAATGTCCATGTCTGTTTTTTTGCCCCAGGCTTTTAAAATATCCCAGGCCCCCAGCTTTAACAAACCGGGGAGGAGCAACCACATCCCAACCGTTGTGCTGGAAACTTTATGTGCCAACATTTCCCTGAACTCGCGCTCATTGGCCTGGGCGTTCAGGGGGCGGGCCTTTTCCCTGCGCTTGGTTTCTTGCTCTATGATTTCAACCTCTTGTCCTTTTGCTTCCTGAGTTGCTTTATGTAGCCCTTTTTTTGCAGGCCATATTCTTTTATTGTCCGCTCTACGCTCCGTTGGCTTATCGAATGCCCTGATTGGTTCATCTTTTGGGCAATAACCTCACTGTTGGCCCCCGGGTCCAAAAAACGGTGCCGGATAACTTGCTTCTCTATCTCTTTGGTTCGGACATAGTTAGTTTTAGGACCAGTAAGCTTGTCCTGTAGGGCCATGCTGCCCTTTGTTTCAAATTGACTTTTTATAACGTAAAAATGTTCGCGTGTGTAACCATACTTTTGTGCTACATGCCCAATTGTATCTTCACTTGCCACACAAGCTTCCAGCAACATCGACATCTTCCATGCAATTGTATCTTCAGGTTTTATTTCCAGGGAAACCAACCCTTGATGTGTAATGGTCTTTGCTTCTTTTTTCATTATGCGTGTAATTAAATATATGGCGATAAGTTATTTAACTTTTTCGATAATATCAAATTTAAATGCGGTAAAAACAAGGGAACATGTGCTTTCAATTGAAAACAGTGTTTTTCATATCGCCATATTTATAATTACATGATTTTTTAGCTGATATTTAAAAGCATTATAAGAGGTATTTAGTTTTGTAAGATGATCTACTTAAATAAAATCGTTGATATTTATCGGGAGTAATAAAATGGAGATCCGGGATTCCTATCGTAATACCCCGGTCTTTGAGAAGCTTAAGTTTCAATAGCAAGCGTCATCCTGATCCGGCAGCTGCCGGACAGGATCTCCTTCGAACAAGGAAAGGAGAAATTGAGAGGGCGGGAAAATGGGAACAGGAGAACGGGATAATTTAAATAGCCGGTAGTACCATGATCGTTTTTCCCGGTAAATACCGGTTTTAATACCTGGACGACAGGCCTGCGGGCCAGCGCACCAATATAAAATGTAAGCAAATAATCCAATTCTTGTTTGCTTTTACGTACTGTCAAAAATGCAACGTACAGGTAGCTAGGACTGTAGGATTTAAATTATCAAAAAAAAATGCTTAAATCGCACTATCTGATGCAATAATTTCATAAATGGGCAATGGCCACATTTTAGCCATACCATAAAATGCAAATATGTTAATCCCTTAATGCATTTATATCAATGACCCAAT
>JANQIY010000083.1 GCA_028281965.1 Candidatus Gastranaerophilales bacterium | reverse complement strand
AACCCCATTATGACTATTATAAAATAACTTTAGGGGTTTTAAAAAATATAAAACTTCCTATTTTATATAACAATTTATAAAAATGTAGGGAAGCAAGCAAATAACCGGGCTTATTTGCCCTCCTCGTAAATGACATTGTTCGTTTATTTTTTTATTTCCTGGATAGGCTCTAAACAAGATTTAAGTAAAGTCTTAAATCGAGATGCTATATACAATTCTCAATATAATGTCCTGCACCACGCCCAAAAATAAAAATACAATTATCGGGGAAAGGTCTATCCCTCCCATTGGAGGAATTATTCTTCTAAAAGGCGCAAATACCGGTTCTGTAAAATCGTTTAAAAACTTAAACGGTTGTTTATGCCAATTAACGTTAGGAAACCAGCTTAATAAAATTCTTAAGAGAAATATAAGCCATATTATTTGAAATAACTGCTGTACAGAATTATATAACGTCAATTATTTTTCTCCTATTTTTTATATGCGGGAGTGCTCTAATATATTTGAACACCCACAGTTAACTCTTTTATCGGGAATCTGTTCAATCAGGGCGAATAATAAATTTCTCAACTTTTCATTATTCTGGTTAAACACTTTAATTACTTCTGAATGGCTTACCGGTTCGACATTTCCTACAAGTCCCGAATCATAATCAGTAATAAGTGAAATATTAAGAGTACACATCTCAAGTTCACGCGCAAGAAATACTTCCGGATACTGTGTCATGTTGATTACCTCCCAGCCCTGGGCGGTGAAAAACCTGGACTCGGATTTTGTGCTGAACCTTGGCCCTTGAATTACCACGACCGTTCCTGTTTCATGGACTTTAATATCCAGTTCTTTTGCGGTTTTAACAGTCAAGTCCCTTAGTTCCTGGCAATAAGGGTCAGCCGGGCTGACATGGGTTGCGATAGGCCCGTCATAGAAAGTATCCGCTCTCCCGTTTGTCCAGTTTACGAACTGGTCGCAAATTACAAAGCTGCCCGGTTCAACGTGGGTCTGCAAGCTTCCCGCGGCACATGGACTGATTACCCTGGAAACACCAAGGGCTTTCATTGCCCATACATTTGCCCTGTAATTGATTTTATGAGGCGGGATTGAATGATTTCTGTCATGTCTTGGCAAAAATGCAACTTTTTTATTTCCTAATTTCCCCAGCAAGACCTTATCGCTTGGCGAGCCGTATGGAGTTTCCACGTTAATTTCTTCTTCAATATCAATAAATTTGTAAAACCCGGAACCGCCAAAAACACCTATATCCGCTTTTTGCTCAGGTTGTTTAAACATTAATTTCCTCCCTATAATAAATTGCCTAAATATCTTCCCAGTTCATAAACAATAATACCTGCTGTGACTATAGCAAAAGTAATTGCCGGAAACAAAAAGACCGTTAATTTATCCATTTTATAGACCTTATTTTTTCTTTCTATAAAATTTTAGCAAAAAAATAAATTTTATTCGCAATAGTTAACCTGAATGACGGGTTAAGAATTTTTCAAAAATCCCCACCATGAATGAGACTGGGCTCCCGCTGCCGCAGCATGAATGAGACTGGGCTCCCATTGCCGCAGCATGAATGAGTCTACGCTCCCGCTAAAGCATAGCCGCAGCCTTTTGCAATTGAAAAGCTCTTAACCCCTACAGGAGTTTACTTATTTGCGGTTTCTTTCTCATCAAGCGCCGCCACGCCGGGAAGTTCTTTGCCCTCGATAAACTCGAGGCTGGCTCCGCCGCCCGTACTTATATGGGAATAAGCGCCGTTTTCAATGCCGAATTTTTCAATCGCAGCTACTGTATCGCCACCTCCAAGAACGCTCATAGCTCCATTTTCAGTAGCTTTAGCAATACTTTCCGCTACAGCTTTAGTTCCTTGCGCAAACTTATCTATCTCAAAAACTCCCACAGGGCCATTCCAGAGGATTGTTTTTGCCTGCAGGATTATTTCGTCTATATTTTCCCTTGTTTTTAGACCAATATCAATTCCTTCCCAGTTTGCGGGGATTTCTTTCACGGAAACAATCTGGGTATTTGCCTGCTGGGTGAAATCGTCAGCTACTAATACATCTTCGGCAATCACGAGGTTAACGCCTTTTTCCCGGGCTAATTCCGTGATTTTTCTTGCTTCATCAAGCTTATCTTCTTCGCAAATGGATTTTCCAATTTCATACCCTCTTGATTTCAGGAAAGTATAAGTCATACCGCCTCCTAAAATCAGGGTGTCAACTTTGTTTATAAGGCTTTCAAGCACGCCGATTTTTGTGGAGACCTTACTGCCTCCCACTATTGCCACAAAAGGCCTTTGAGGGTTTTCGAGAATTCCGCCCAGGGCTTCAAGTTCCTTTTCCATTAAAAGCCCTGATACCGACGGGGAAAGATATTTTGCCACGCCTTCGGTTGAGGCATGCGCTCTGTGGGCTGTCCCAAAAGCGTCATTCACATAGATATCAGCTAATTCCGCCAGCTTTTTGGCAAATTCAGGGTCATTATCAGTCTCTTCCTTATAAAACCTGATATTTTCAAGAAGCGCGACATCCCCTGCTTTAAGCTCATCCAACTTTGTTTTAACATCTTCGCCAACACAATCATCAAGTTTCATAACCGGTGTGTCAAGAAGCTCTGACAGCCTGCTTGATACGGGGGTAAGCCTCATTTCATCCTTAAACTGGCCTTTTGGTCTTCCTAAATGGGCTACAACTATTACTTTTGCGCCTCTTTCCCTTAAGTAATTAATTGTAGGGAGCGCCGCACGAATTCTTGTGTCATCTGTAATATTTAAGTCTCCATCCAATGGCACGTTTAAGTCTTCTCTTACAAGAACTCTTTTACCCTGGATATCGCCTAATTCCTTTACTGTTTTTTTCATAAAACCCTTCTCCTTGCAACTTAATCCACCTTATTTTCAGATAAGAAAAGAATAAATTCAAGTATACATTATAACTATAATTATTCTTTTACTTAAAAGAATAATCACGTATTTAAAAATGTTAATTATTGTAAATATATTTCATATTAATGAAAAAACAATCAATAAAAATACTTTATATATATAAGCGATACAGCTTCCTGAACTTACTTCCTAACCTTCCCTTCTAGCAAGTTTAACTCTGGATACTTATATTCAGAGTTTTTTTTTGCCCTGTTTTTTAAGGATTTAAAAAGTTTTAATGATTTTATAGTGCGTATCCCTTTGTGCCGCAATAAATCCGGCTTTTTGAATATGATCTATAATTTCATCAGCGCAGGTGTTGTTGTAAACCCCGGCAGCTTTTACCACGTTTTCTTCCAGCATAGTCCCTCCAAAATCGTTTGCTCCAAACTTTAGAGCTATCTGGGCGATATTTAAACCCTGTGTAATCCATGAAACCTGGATGTTAACAATATTATCAAGGATAAGCCTTGATAAAGCAAGAATTTTTAAATAATCAAAAGCCGTATTATTTAAATTCTTGCTTAAGCCCGTAAATTTATTCCAGGGAGCAAATGTCCACGGGATAAACGCTGTAAATCCACCTGTTTTTTCCTGCAATTCAAGAATTTTCAACAGATGCTCAGCAATAAACCTCGCATCTTCACCAAATCCAAAAACCATTGTAGCAGTTGTCTTTAAGCCTAAATGATGAGCTATTTCCATAACTTCCAGCCATTTTTGCGAAAATATTTTTCCCGGACTTAATTTACTGCGTACTTCATCGCATAAAATTTCCGCTCCTCCCCCGGGAATTGAAGACAAGCCGCACTTTATAAACTCTTCAAGAAGTTCTTTTACACTCAGGTTATTGTTTTCAGCGATAAAAACAAGCTCAGCAGGGGAGAAAGCGTGAATTGTAAGCTCCGGATAATCTTTTCTCAGGTTTTTAAGCATTCCTGTGTAGTATTCAAGGGGTATATCACTGTTAAGCCCTCCCTGCAGCAAAAGTTGCGTTCCTTCTGCCTTAATAAGCTCGTCTGTTTTGTGTTTTATGATTTCATAATCCAGCATATACGCTTCCGGATCGTTTTTATCCTTGCTAAATGCGCAAAACCGGCAATTACAGGAGCAGACGTTTGTATAATTTATATTCCTGTCGACTACAAAAGTGACCGGGGCATTATCCGGATGAAATTCCCGGCGTTTTTCGTTTGCAAGAAAGCCAAGTTTCTTTAAATCATTATCTTGCAGCAGGTTTACAATCTCTGGTATTTTATTAATTTTTGTCCCTAAACTTTTCATGGCACACAATATGTTAGCATATAACCATAAAACAGGAAGAATTTTCTTTACATGGTTTTTAAATACTTTCGACGTTAAAAAAAGAATATGCTAACATAAACCTATAGGTGTTTTTTGTTTAATAAATTAAAACTGGAAAGGGTAGAGGCTATTGATGAAGATAAAAGAATTCACTAAAGTTGCGTTTTTGTCATTGTTAACATTTTCCATGCTGTTGATTGCACAGGCTACGTTTGCGGGCAGCCCGCAGGACTTGTATGACCAGGTATGGAAACTGGTTAACAGTAAGTATGTGGATGTTAACCAGAACGGGCAGAACTGGCATAAATGGAGACATAAGTACGACAGTGAGATCAGGACAAACGAAGACGCTTATGTAGCAATTGAGACAATGTTATCAAGCCTTGATGACCCTTATACAAGATTTCTTGACCCGGAAGAGTTTGCTGATGAAAAAAGGTCAATAAGCGGGACTCTCTTTGGAATTGGCGTTCAAATCGGGATCAGGGACGATAAATTGACGGTCATAGCGCCTATCGAAGATACCCCGGCAGCACGGGCAGGACTTCAGACAAATGATATTATAACTGAGATTGACGGCAAAAGTACTAAGGGAATTTCCATCAAAAAGGCTGCTGACCAGATCAGAGGCCCCAAAGGAACCGCTGTTAATCTTATTATCAAACGTGGAGACGAAGAAATCGAGTTTAAAATAGTAAGAGATAAAATTGATATCAAGGCGGTTTCCACAAAGCTCCCTAAAACCGCAAAGGTTGATAAAAATATAGGGTATATAAGGCTGAATTCCTTTCTCTGCCACTCCGCAAGTGAAGAAATGCAGGATGCCCTGTCTAAACTAAATGACAAAGAAGGCTATATACTTGACTTAAGGTCTAATCCGGGCGGACTGCTTACAAATGCCATCTTCATTTCCGACATGTTTCTTGATTCAGGTTATATTGTAAGCACCGTAGACAGGGATGGATACAAAGAAACCCAGCGTGCCAGCGGAAAAGTGCTTACAAGAAAGCCGCTCGTCGTATTAATAAACGAAGGCAGCGCAAGTGCCAGCGAAATCCTTAGCGGGGCCCTGAAAGATAACGGAAGAGCCGTACTGGTCGGCACAAAATCTTTCGGGAAAGGACTTGTCCAGGAAATCAACAGGCTTCCTGACGGTGCGGGAATTAACATTACCACTCAAAAATACCTCACCCCCAACGGGACTGATATTAACAAGGTCGGTATTATTCCTGATATAGAAGTTAAAAACACAAAAGAAGACATAGAAAACAAAAATGACAAACAACTTGAAAAAGCCAATCAGGTCATAAAAAACCTTATAGCTTTTAATAAAAGAAAACATAACGAACCCAAAATTATTAACACAAACCTTCCATTAAGGATTATTATTGAAAATTAAATATAAGAGAGAAACAATAAAGGGGTAACTACTCAGCCCCCCCCTCTAAAAATGTAAATTTTTAAGGGTTTTTCCTGTTGAAAATACAAATATTACCCTGCTTTAAAGACCAGCACTGATTGCATGAAATGCATGCCGGTTCATAACCGGGGTTTTCCCTGAACCTGTTAACCGCGTCCGCTTCGCATAATACGGTTCTTGCAAGGGAAAAACACTGTATTTTCGAGTTATTTAAAATTTCCGTCATCATTTTAAAATCCCTGTTGCCGCCGACGACTGACACGGGAACATCAACTTCTTCAGCAATTTGTCGGGCATACTCAGAGAAGTAGCACTGTTTTTGCTTGTCTTTATTAATCCCCGGTCTGATTAATTGAGGTTCTGCCTGGTTAAACCCGACATTTCCGCTGATTTCTATTAAATCAATCCCCATTTCATCGAGTCTTTTACAGACATACCGGCTTTCTTCAAAGGAAAATCCGTCCTCTTCCATAAAGTCAGAGCAGTTTATCTTGATAAGCACCGGGAATTCATTCCCGACTTTTTCCCTCATCTCCCTGTAGACTTCGAATATAATCCTTGCCCTATTTTCAAGGGTTCCTCCATAGTTGTCCTGCCTGCGGTTGTAGTAGGGCGATAAAAACTGGCTTAAAAGATAACCATGGGCGGCATGGATTTGAACACCGTCAAACCCTCCTTTTTTTGCCCTTAAAGCTGCGTTACCAAAGGCTTGAACAAGTTGGTCCATCTCTTTTTGGGTCATTTCTATAGGCGTTATGCCTGTGAATTTATGTTCAACTGCCGATGGGCCGTAGATTTTTCTTTTCCTGTAATTAAATTTCGCTTGAGAACCGCCTGATGCAAGCTGTAATATTATTTTAGCGTCATGTTTATGTACAGTATCGGTTAGTTTTTTAAACCCGTCTATGAACCTGTCGTCATAAGCGGCAATCATTCTATGAGTCGGGTTTTCCCCTTCAATAGTAAAGGCAAACCCTGTTATTATTGCCGCAGCCCCGCCCTTTGCCACTGATTCGTAAATTTCCAGAATCTCAGGGGAAATGCTCCCGTCGTTTTTATCCGCAAGGCCTTCATGCATGGCAGAACGTATGAACCTGTTTTTTAGCTCTAAATTTTTTAAACCTGTTTTATCAAATAAACTTTTCATTTTCTCTCCTTTTGCATGCTTAAGGTTCTAAAACCCGGTATTTATCCTTTATAATCCCGGCAATCTCATCCAGTTTCATACATCTTGAGGCTTTGAAAAATAAAACTGATTCCCGGTCAAGGTTGTTCGTAAGAAATCCGGCGGCTTCCCGGTTAGCTAAGAATGATTCTACCTGCAGGCCGGCATTTTTAGCTGGTTCGGCGATAAATTTAGCCTTTTCCCCGATAGTTACAAGCATATTAACGCCTGTTTTCGAGACAAACTTCCCGACTTTTTGGTGAAGTTCATGCTCATACTCTCCCAGTTCTGCCATATCACCCAGCACAAGGATGATTTTGGATTTTTCACATGTTTTCACGAGCGAGGCTACGGAAGCTATTACAGAGTCAGGGTTTGCATTGTAGCAGTCAACTATAAGTTTTGCGCCGTTGCCCAGCCGGATTACATTTCCCCTGCCGTCAACCGGAATGTAATTTAAAAGCCCGTTTTTTATTTTTTCATAACTTATGCCTGTATATTTTCCGGTTTCTATGGCGGCAATGGCGTTTATAACGTTGTATTCACCCATAACCGGGATTTCATAGTATTCATTTTTGTAATTAAACCCGGTTAAATTTTCTTTTTGAAGAGTAATTTCATGGTCTTTTCCGTAGAAAATCCTTTTTCCTGACCAACGGCAGTGATTTTTTATCAATTCATCATCATATGCCAGAAGCAGTCCTGACTCTTTCAAGTGCGAGGTTATCTCGCATTTTGCGCTTGCTATGTTTTCAATACTGCCGAGTCTTCCGATGTGGGCAGTCCCAATGTTTGTAATGACGGCAATATCAGGTTCAGAATACCTGGAAAGCGTTTCAATTTCACCTGATCCCCTCATTCCCATTTCAATCACGGCAAATTCTGCCGATTCCGGCATGGATAAAAGAGTCTGACAAAGTCCAATTTCATTATTATAGTTTAACTTTGATTTATGCGTCCTGAAAGAGGTCGATAAAACCGAATAAATAAACTCCTTAACGGAAGTTTTTCCGGAGCTGCCTGTTACGCCTACAACTTTAGAACCGGTTTTTTTTCTGTAATAACCGGCAATTTTCAGGTAAGCCTCAATCGCATTGTCTACCTGAATTACGATTCCGGCGGGATTACAGGCGGGCTTATGGTGTTTTTCAAGGAAATACCCGCCGCAACCTTTTTCAAGAGCCTTGTTTATGAAAGAATGCCCGTCAAAATTCTCGCCTTTAAGGGGAAGAAAAATGTCTTCACTATTTATTGTCCTTGTATCAGTTGAAATACTAAACTTGAATTCCGGGTTTTCCCCTTTAAGAAGGCTTCCTCCCGTTGCTTTCAGAATCTCGCTTACCGTTAGTTTCATTTTAGTCCCGTTTATATATTTATTTAATTATAATCCTATTGAAGATTGATTAAAATATTGTATAATCAATTCTATAAAAAACTTATTTAAAAAACTTGTTTGAAATAATTAGTTTTATGTTAGAATACTTATTAAATCTTAATAATTTAAACAATTCTTAAGATTTAATCCATGTAAAGAATCAGAAGTTAAGTTTTCTCTGCTTATTGAAGAGTGAGATTGTTAACGGTTAGAAGCTTTATTATTTAGAGTTGTCTTTCAAAAAAAAGGAAAAAAGTATGACCCAAAATAATGAACCTCAAGCTGAATTTCAGGATAGTGAACGAATTCTTGTTGTAGACGATGAGGCAAGTATCAGGAGAATTCTTGAAACAAGGCTAAAAATGGCAGGTTATGAGGTAATGACCGCAGCAGATGGAGAAGAGGCAATAGAAGCCTATCAAAAACATAATCCTGATTTGGTTGTACTGGATGTAATGATGCCAAAACTGGACGGATATGGAGTTACCAGGGAGATCAGAAAAAGCGCGGATGTGCCGATTATTATTTTAACGGCGCTGGGTGATGTATCGGAGAGGATTACCGGCCTGGAACTCGGAGCAGATGATTATGTGATCAAACCTTTCAGTCCAAAGGAACTGGAAGCAAGAGTTAAGGCTGTTTTGCGAAGGGTAAATCAAAAAACTGATACAACCGGAGGAAAAGTTACTAAAAACGTAATTACGACAGGCAGTCTAAGGATTGATACAAGTAGAAGGCAGGTATTCCGCAAGAATGAGCGTATCAGGCTTACCGGTATGGAATTTAGCCTGCTTGAGCTTCTTGTCGGCAACTCCGGCCAGCCATTCTCAAGAAATGAGATCCTTCAGTATGTATGGTCATATCCACCGGACCACAGGATTGACACAAGGGTTGTTGATGTTCACATCAGCAGGTTAAGGTCAAAACTGGAAGTTGACCCGACGAATCCTGAGCTTATCCTTACAGCCCGTGGAATTGGTTATATGTTCCAGAGAATTACGTAAATTTTAGCTATATCAGGAATGAATTAGTTTCCGATAACTTATAGACAGAATCAGGAAAGAGCAAGCACTTGTCATTGCGAGGCGGCGCGAAGCGTTGCCGTGGCAATCTGTCCAGTCAACATTATGGGCTTTTAGCCCATCCAGATAGATTACCACGTCGGAAGGCTTATTTGCCTGCCCTTCTCGTAATGACGCAGAATAGCGTTTATATCAAATAACATTGTTCTTTTATTTTTTTATTTCCTGGATAGGCTCTAAGCTTTTTGTTAAGAAATATAAACTGAATTTTATATTTTTTTGTCAATATTGTTTATTTGCCAGATATATATTTTATATCTAGTAAATGAATTTTAAATATAGACTACCCACGCTCTTAAAAGCCGAAAATCTTCTCTAAACAAGCCTTTTTCAGGATTTCGATAAAAATCAAATAAACCGGCAATTTTTAACTAAACAAAGTTTTTAAACTAATAAGAGAAAAAGAATGACTCAAAACAAATTAAGGAAGTAACAGTAATTAAAAGTTAAGCAAATATTTTGGAAGGGGAGTGACTTATGTCTCGTGCAACAACAGTAGGTTATAATGTTTGTCTTACCGGAGAACTTGCCATCTTAAATAAAGAAGTTCAAGACCTCGGTAGAGAAAAAGTCAGTATTATGCAAGAGTGTAGTATACTCGGCAGAGAAAGGTCAGAGATAAACAGACACTATGCTTTAATAAGAGAAGGCTATACGCAAGGTTATAGTGATGATAGCCCTGGTACTGCGAACGCTCAACGCCAATTACAAAATGATATCGAGAATTTGATAGAAAGTAGAGAAGCTGCCCTTGCATCATTAGAGTATGAAGAAGAGAGGTATAATACTCTAGAAGCGGAACTGGACATGTTGATGACAGAAACGGAAGCGAGGAGAGACGCAGTTCAAGCTATGCTTGAGAGTGGAGAAAAGATCGGAAAAGACGAAACAAAAAGAGGATTTAACTACGCCAGCAGTTAAAAGTTTAACAAAATATTTGAATACACAAAAAGAGGACTTCGGTCCTCTTTTTTTCGCAGTAGAATTAAAGGTTCAGCTCCTGTATAAGCCTTTTCACTTCTTCATTTGTGACCCTGTAGCAAATCTGGGAGCCTTTCCTGTAACCCTCAATCACACCAGCATTTTTCAGAATGGAAAGATGCTGGGAAATGTTTGGCTGGAGAAGCCCGAGCTTGTCAACCATCCTGGATACGTTGCACTCCTCGGAATTTACCAGCCCGCATACAATCGCCAGTCTTGTAGGATGCGAAATTGCCTTGAGGACTTTCGCGGTTTGTTCGATTTTACTCTTCATTCTTACAGGTATTTGCCTATAGCTGATTCCAACTGGCTTTTAGGCTGCAATCCCACCAATCTTTCCTTAGCTTCCCCGTTAACAAAGATAAATACCGCAGGAATACCGCTTATTCCGTACTCTACAGCTTTTTGTTGGCTTTCATCAACGTTAACTTTTGCGATTTTAATCTTATCGCCATACTGAAGCGCAAGCTCATCAATGATAGGACCAAGTTTTTTGCAAGGACCGCACCAGGGAGCCCAGAAATCAATTAAAACAGGAACGTTTGAGTTTTTAACTTCCTCGTCGAAGTTTGCGTCTGTTAATTCCATTACATTTGCCATTTTCAATCTCCTTTTTAAATTTAATAATACATATTAACTCGAATTGCTAAATAGCTAAGAGGCTTAATATGACTGACTCAAAATTCCTTAAAATTTATAAAAAAGAGGCGGGGGCTTCGCCGCCGCCCACCTCCAGGGTGGGCTGGGTGGGAATGAGTTACGCAGAACCTCCAACGAAAACTAAAACGTTTCCGTTTCGGTTTTGCTTCACTCCCGCTTCGCAGGGGCGTTTTAAGGAATTTTGAAAAAATGTAATTAGCAATTTGAATCATATTAGAATATACTAATATTAGAATATCATTAAATGTCAATTTGTCAATCCGCAAAGTAAGACCGTTAACTGCCCGGGTTACCTACTTATCAAGGACAGGGGGAAGTTATGGTAATTTTACATACAGCATTTTTTATACTTTTTGCCGCTGCCGCACGGACATGGTTTATTTCTTCCTTTGGCGCCGGAAATTACGGTCTTTTTTTTATCCACATCCGAGTTTAACATCATCAGTTTTTCAAAAGCTTCTGAGGAGTAGAGAACTGTAGGAGATGAAAAATATTTTTTACTTAAAAAACTTTGTTTATACTTGCAAATTATGGATTCAAAGCTTAATTCCTTCTTAAGGTTTAAAATTTGCCTGATTTTTTGTAAAAAATCCTCTCCAAATACTTTATACAGCTTTTCAAACACAAACGGAGGTACTTTATCGTCGGTCAGAAAGCTTTTTACGCAATCTTTATAGCCTTTTACTGTTTTATAATCTTGTGATTCAAAGATTTTTTTGAAAGTACCGTAAAAAGGAATAGTTAGCAATCCGTTGTCAGAGCTGAACATAATTCCTACATCATAAGTTTCAGAAGGGTTCCTGGTTTTTTTGGGGTTAAAATATTTATAAGAAGAAGGTTCTTCGATAAATTTTTTATAATCCTGTTTATTATTTTCATCGTCCACATAATCGTTAAAAGCGTCTAGTAAGCTATTTATCGTTGTATTTAAGGTTATGATTTCATTATTGTTAAAGAAATCTTCATATTTTTTTGACAGGAAGCTCACACTTTCTTCAATTTCAGCCAATTTAGCGTTATTATCACTGTAAAGAAGGGAAGAATCCTCCAGTTGCATTGAGACCGCAAGTTTGTACGCGGAAACGCAGTCTGCGCTTCTAATTACATTATTCACTGAAAAAAGAAAAAATTCGCCTTTAAATGGGATTATCCTGCATACAAGAAAACTTCCCACGCAGATTCCGCGGTAGTTAAGCATTTTTATCAGGCTTTTTACGTCATAGGCTTTTTCATTTACCAGGTTATAAATCCTGAAACCTTCTTTGCAAATTTTATCCACCCTGAAAACTGAGTAAACGCTATTTTTCAGCTCATTAAGCTCGTTTTTTTCATCGTCGGGGAGGTCAGGGTGTCTTTCTATGTAGATATCGATAAGCTTCTTGTTTCCGGTTATATTTTCGTCGAAAAAAAAGTCATAAACAGTTTTTTCAGGGGAAAGAGAGATTTTAAACTTTTGAAAGGACTTTAAAATTTGATCGTCAGATTCTATAAACCTGTTCAGGTCATTATTTATTTTGAAAATTTTGTCAGAATTTTTTTCAAGTGTTGTCATTTTTTACTACAATCCGGATATAAAATTTAAATTATTACAAACTTAAAGAAAAGAATACTTAAATGAAAAAGCCTGCGCAATAGTCAGGTGTATCAATATTTTATTAGCTATAAAAAATAATGATATATTTCATTAAAAATAATTTTACAACAAGAAAAAAAAGCCGGCAAAGGGATAAAGTAATATAAAAGACCATTAAACGGCGGTTTAGGGCCGGTTATAGTCATAGAACAGGTCACAAAGCATGTTAGCGTTGCTATCCGTATAAACTATATTAACCCTTCTCAGTATTACGTTTCCACCAGTATCTGATTCAATGTCTTGAGCGTTTACGGTTACATTATAATTCCCGTTATAGGTATACTCGTCTCCTACCGCAACCAAAACCCCCTGGTCAAAAACAGACTGAATTTTCCAGGAATCCTGCAGCTCTCTTAAGTATGACCTGGCAAGGTTATTTGCGTTATTGATGTTTTTGTCGTTAACGGTAAGGTTCATGGAATTTGTAAGAGGAGGACTGATTGCAACAGCGGCGATTCCAAAGAATAAAACCGCCATCATAAGTTCTATAAGAGAATAACCTTTGCGTTGTTTTTTATTCGATAAATCTTGGGACATTTTTTGATAATCCTTTAATGTTTATTAAGTTATCTTCAACGTTAGATTGGGCGATTTGCCAGTTAACCCCTTTTATAAGCGCATTAGTGTCATTAATTGCGCCTCCTGATATTTCTCCCTGAAGTACCTGGTCGGTTATGCCGTTGTCAAAATTAAAAATATAGCTCAGGGTAGTGTTTGTACGGTCAATATCCGTAACAATAAGAGAGGTATTGCCCGAAAAAGTTAAAAGGTTGGCAGCGGGCGAAGTGTCTATCGGCCACTGGTATGTCGGACTTTCTATAAACTGGTATAAAGAAGTGTTTTCATTATTATCCCGTAAGAAGTAAGCTATAAAGCCATAAGTTACGTTTGTGTCGTTGTTTGGAATCTCGCTAAAAAGTATTGCGACGGAATCGTCGGTGTTTACGGTTATATCCCAGGCCAGCCCGGTAACCGGATGTGTTGTGCTTAGTGAAATTACGGTTCCCGGGGGATATATGTATCTTGAATCGTTGATTTCATTTGATATACCCTGGCTGACTTCCCTTGCCTGGTCGGTATTAAGCAGCTGTACCGAAGAAGTTGCGGATGCCCCGAAAAATTCCGAAGAAAGCCCGGCAATTCCGAGCATGACTACGGCAAGCACTGCTGTAGATATTACCATTTCAGCCATGCTAAATCCTTTTTTTGACGTATTTACCGGTAGTAATTTATCTATATTCAACATTACCGGTCCTTCCTCTTATTAAGACAGTTGATTGAGGGCCGCCTGCATATCCTATCAGCAGCCGGCAATCATTATAAATGCTGCTTCCCGTAGAATCAACGAGCGTCCCTTCCACTGAAAACCGAAAATCAGGGCATGCGTTATTTAATATCGTTACACCATTAGGCAAAGTGCCTTTAAAAGCGTCGTAATTGTTTTCTCCCGTAATTTCCCGGTCATCGGCATTCACCGCATAACTTCCGCTTCCCTGCGTAAAAGTAAAAGAAGTTTCAACTCCTTTTGTCCTGGAAAAATATTTTGCTTTTTTAATCGCATAACCTATAAGCTCAGCGCTTCTTTGGGCCTGTTGCGTCCTTACGGAGTCGGAAAAGGTTAAATAGCCAATACCTAAAAGGATAGAAAGTATTGTAACGGCAATTAAAAGCTCAAATACAGATATTCCATTTTTTTTATGTTTTTTATCCACTAAAATCACCTATATCAGATTCATCTCTGTTAATTAAGCTCCAATCGGAATAAATAACGCTGATAGCTGCGCTCGGAAACATATCCACGAACTCCGGCGGAAGGTCGTTCAGGTTGGAAAACCGCGGCTCGGATTTCCAATCACGGTTTGGGGCCCTGTAGTAATTCCCATAACTCCAGCTTCCTGTCGCATATTTGCTTCTGAAAAGCTGTATAAACCCTCCTGAAATATCGACAGTCCTGCCGCTCCAGCTTTCAAGGAAACGGGGGAAATTCTCAAAACCGCCGCTGTATTGTCCGCTGCGGGTCGGAACATTTCCCGTGATTAAAACAAGGTTAAACTCGGTACTGGCAGCGCTGGGCATATTTGTACCGGGATTAACTGCCGGGTCTTTCCAGTTACTTTTAGAATCATCCCAGTTTTCAGAAAGAAGAGTTATAGCATCGGAGACTACAGCGCAGGGTTTCCAGGTATCAGCTTCCGGGTCGGAAGATGTGTGCAGGTTAAAATTGCCCTCCACGTAGACAGGCAGGTCGCTTACAAACGTGGTGGCATTAGGCAGGACTTCGCCTTCCACAAGCTTAAAACCTGCCACATTCCGGCCCGGGTCAGGATTGTATTCATCTCCGTCCGTATCAGCAACGGCATCATCCCTTGTCATATAAATTACGCCATTATCCGGGTAATACCCCAGCGCGTTTTTTAATAAGTTTACATCAACGTTAGTTACCTTTACAGGATCATTTAGCGAAGGGTCGCCTCCTGAGGGGTTCTCCCTGTAATCATAAACTTCAGTTTCGGTTAAAGCCCCTCCAAGCTCGTCACTGGTGCGCACTACCGTGCTTCCTTCATAAGTTATTTCATAAAGAGTCTCCGTGCCTGATGTATCGACATAAATGCTAATCCCGGAGTTAGTGTCGTAATATCCGCCCGGTTCAAAAGACCTGAGGTCGGGAGCTTCCTGCCTTGTCGCCCCAAGACTGCTGTCTTTTACTGTCCCGCTCCAGTTAGAGGTGGCAATATCAATCCAGTCGTCGTTTTCAGAATCATCATCACTTTCCATTTTAACCAGGTTCCCGTCTTTATCTCCCGTGGTTATGTTTACGGTCCCGCCAACTGCATTTTTATCAAGCCTTCCCCTGTAAATATCGCCAGCTGAGGTTAAACTGTCTGTATATATATTTAAAGTGCTGTTGGAGTTAAGATATAAGTCTTCGTTAGTATGAATAAGCCCTTGTAGATTAAAATTTGGCCCGGGCAAAACTTCCAGGTCATTTTCAAAAAATATCTGGTACATAAAAAGCGAAGTCCGTCTTGCCCAGGCATCCTCGGTCATTCCCAGCCAACCGTAATCCGGGGCGTAAGCCACCGTTTCAATAGTTAATTTATTTGTTGTAAATCCCTGGCTCCTTTTCCAGGGGTCTTCTCCTGCAGGCCGGCCGTTTGTTATGGAATATCTTACCTGGATATTAGGGGAATTAGCCCCTGTATTAATTATAAATGAATAATAATCTTCAGCTCCGGAATTGAAAGCCTCATCGCTAAAAGCTTTTGCTGCGGGAGTTAAGCCTATATCATCAGCGCTTGTCCCCTGAAAAGTGATGTCAGGTTCCAGGTTACTGAGTAGATTATTATTAAAAGATTGCTCAATTTTAGCCCTTGCCCGGTTAAGGGCGGATTCACACGCAAATTCCAGCTGGGTCCTTGCTTTTTCTTCGTTTGTAATGCTCACATCGGATACAGTATTAACGCTGGCGGTTATTGCTATTAAAAGCATTAACGCCGATAATGCGCTTACAAAAACTAACGCGGAACCCTGTCTTTTATTCATAATTTGTACCGTCTTTTTTTTAATAACTCTGTAAGTAAGTTTTAGTAGAAAATTTTTTACAATAAAAATGTAAAAATAATTTTAAACACATAAACTCATTTTAAGTTTAAAGCTTTATTTTTGATTTTAAAAGATATATTTCTGATAATCAAAAATAATTGATAAAAAAATTTACAACCAACTCGAGTTAAATAACCTGAATGACGGGTTAGCTAAAAACCAGTTATAGGTTGGTATAATTTTCTGAATTTTTCAAAAATCTATATGGAATTGTTAAATTGCGAAGCGGGAGTGAAGAACCGAAACAGCTGCGATGAGCAGGTGTTGTAGGCTTAAACTCATTCTAAGGGCCGAAGGCCCCTGACTTCCTTCCGGGTGGGAGTGCGCGGTAGCGGGAGCCCAGTCTCATTCATGGTGGGGGATTTTTGAAAAATTCTTAACCCGTCATTAGGGTTAATTAAGAGTCTATCCAAGAAATAATTTATAGACAGAACCAAGTAAACACTTGTCATTGCGAGGCGGCGCTTCGCGCCGCCGTGGCAATCTGTCCAGTCAACATTATGGGCTTTCAGCCCATCCAGATAGATTCCCTGTCAAGCACGGGGCAGGCTTCCTTGGAAACATGGTATCGGGAGCCTGCCAAATTTTTCAAAAACTGCCTGTTTCAATAGTTCTCAAAAAGAATGCGGCAGCGAAGCTGCCGCATTCTTTTAATATATTTTTCTGGCATATATTAATATACGCAACCAAAACCGCTTTTGAGAGCGGTTTTTAAACTCAAAATTCATTCTGAACCAGTGTATTATTCAGGAATATCTTTCGCATTGAATGCAAGCAGGAGATGATTACTCACGTTTTAAGAGTTCCGGGTTTTTGTTTCCCGCAAAAAATGTTTTAATTTTATCAAACAAAATGCTGAAAAAACCATAATCTTCCTGGATTTTGTTTAAATTTGCATTATTTACTTTGCAAAACCTTCTTTGTATAGGATTTGTCGTATTTTCTTCCTGATATTCCAGAGTGTTTTCCGGGTCTACAATATACCTTATTAAAGCTGGACTGAACAAACCGTTTCTCCTTATTTTAGCTAAACCCCGGGCATAATAATTTTAAACGTTAAAACTTCCCTTATATATTTAAAAACATTTGGGCAGTAAAAATTGCCTCTTGTTAAAAATAAACAGGCTAAATAACCTGAATCTCTAATTGCATACATGCAATATTTGCCAAAACCATGAATGAGGCTATGCTCCCGCTGCTGCAGCATGAATGAGCTACTACGTTAGCTCCCGCTGCCGCGCACAGCCACCCTAAAGGTGGAAAAGAGGCTCCGCCGCAAAATGCGGACAGCGCCGCCTGCTTCGCATCTCTTTTCGATTCTCTATAATTTTTTGGCATGAATGAGCTTTAAAATGACCGGCAAAGCCGGACCATTTTACGCTCCCGCTTCGCAAACAAATGTTGCATAGTC
>JANQIY010000050.1 GCA_028281965.1 Candidatus Gastranaerophilales bacterium | reverse complement strand
GTCATTCCGAGCAGGCGGGTTGGGTGGGAATGAGTTACGCAAAACCTCCAACGAAAACTAAAACGTTTCCGTTTCGGTTTTGCTTCACTCCCGCTTCGCTGCGAAAATACGGACATCACCGCTTGGGCGTTTTAAGGAATTTCGAAAATATTTAATTCGTGATTCAGGTTATTTAACCAATACCAAAGTTTATAATTTAAACTGAAAAACTTCCAAAATTAAATTATAATAAACATTAAATACCGTTCTTTGAGGATTTTGCCTGTAATGAATATTTCTGTTGTAACACCTGTTTATAACGAATCCGACAGTCTTGAGGAGTTTTATTCAAGGGTAACTCAAGCACTTGAGCAGATTACCGAGAAGTATGAAGTTATTTTTGTAAATGACGGAAGCAGCGATAACACCTTAAAATTAGCGTCTTATATAGCTGAAAATGACAACAGGGTTAAGATAATTGACCTCTCCAGGAACTTCGGCAAGGAAATAGCGCTTACAGCAGGACTGGACTTTTCCCTCGGGGAAGTCGTAATCGTAATTGACGCTGACCTGCAGGAACCCCCGGAGCTTATCCCTGACCTGGTAGAAAAATGGAAAGAGGGATACGATGTTGTTTATGCAATCAGGAAAAAACGTGGTAAAGAACCGATAATTAAAACATTTTTAGCTTATTTGTTCTACAGGGTTATGAAAAAAATCTCCAGAACGGAAATTCCCATGGATACCGGGGATTTCAGGCTGATGTCAAGGCCCGCCGTGGACGCTCTTATTAAGTTCCGGGAACAACACCGCTTTATGAAAGGGTTATTTTCCTGTATCGGTTTTAAGCAAACAGGCGTGTATTTTGAAAGAGAGCAAAGACAAAAGGGAAAAAGCAGCATAAACCTGTTGAAACTATGGAACCTGGCGCTTGACGGCATAACGTCGTTCAGTTTTGCCCCTTTGCAGGCAGCTTCGTTTGTCGGGCTTAGCATAGCTGTTTTATCAGTTGTTTATGCCTTTTATATGATTATAAAAACTATGTTATTCGGAAACCCTGTCCCCGGTTATCCTTCCCTTATAGTAGCCATAACCTTTCTGGGAGGCATACAGCTTCTATCCCTGGGGGTTATAGGCGAATATGTCGCCAGAATTTATATGGAATCCAAAAACCGGCCGCTTTATATTGTAAAAAACCTGAAAAATTTTAATAAAGATAATTTCATATCCGGCCAGGCAAAAGTTAAAAGATATTTTTAGATTTTTACCGAAAGCGACTGGAATTGCTAAATAACCCCGGTCGTCAATTAGCCAAAAGCTAAGATGTAACTGACTTAAAGTTCCTTTTTATAAATTTTTGGCAAATGTTTTTCAATACCTGCCTGCGTGGCTATACCCGGCTGGATAATATTTTTCGCGTGTTTTTTAAGGAGAATAATCTTTATAAATAAGCTGTAACTTTGCAAAAGATTTGAAGAAGATGAAAATTTCCTTTGCCCATATGGGAAACACATATATAGCTCTTGCCGGGGCACTAAAAGTTTTGGATGCTGATTTTATTGTCCCGCCGTACAACACGAAAAAAACCCTGAACCTGGGCAGCAAGCACAGTCCGGAGGTTATATGCCTTCCCTATAAGCTTGTTCTGGGCAATTATATTGAAGCGATAGAAAAAGGCGCTGAGGGTATTTTAATGATTGACAGCCCCGGAACATGTAGGCTGGGTCAGTATAGCCAGGGTTCAAGAACCGCAATAAAGGATATAGGTTATGATGTGGAGTTTATTAATCTTGATTTATATAAAGGAAGGGTTTTTGAATTCTATAAGGGTCTTAAAAAGGCTACCGGAAAGGGCAATCCTATTGAACTTATTCGCGCGGTCAACATTGCCCTGATAAAAATTGACATGCTGGATGTGCTTAATGACTCCTACAGCTATTATCGGGCAAGAGAGACCAGGGCAGGAGCCGCAAAAAAAGCTCATAAACAAGCATTAAAGCTTCTTGATAATGCAATAACAGTTAGTGAATGTAAAAATGCCCTGCAAAGAGGGATGGAAATCCTGGGCAAAGTCCCTATAGACTCATTCAAAGATGTTTTACACATTGACCTTACAGGAGAAATTTTTGTTGTAATTGACCAGTTTTCCAACATGGATATCGAAGATGAGCTGGGCAAAATGGGTGTGGAAGTTCATCGAAAAATCAAGTTGAGCAACTGGACAAACACGTTTATAAAACCTACTCTGAAAAAGTTTGAAGATAGTCATGAAGGCCAGATGAAAAAACTTGCCAGGGATTTTATAAAGCGTGATATTGGAGGTGATGCCCTGGAATCCATAGGGGATACTATTTCCGCCGGCAATAACCTCAGTGACGGGGTTATTCACCTTCTGCCCTTTACTTGCATGCCGGAGATAATTTCGCAAAACATCCTGCATAATGTCACAAAACAAAAAAATATTCCGGTTTTATCCTTAATACTTGATGAGTTTACCGGCCGGGCAGGCTTTATTACCCGCTTAGAAGCTTTTATTGACCTTGCCGCAAGAAGAAAAGCTTCACGATGCCGTCAATACTCTCAACAAAAACGGGTTTGTCGCTAAAAATCAACGCTGTTATTATAAATTAATAAATTATAGTTTAGTTGCTTTTAGTAAAGTATAATATTTTTAATCTACATTAAGGGAGAAGGATTTTATTTTGCTTAACAGGGTAATATTTTTCTTTTTATTATTGCTGTTTTTGCCGGGAACGGCTGTTTCCCAATCTTTTGAGCAGTATACAGGTCCTTCGATAACTGATTTTACTATTTATAAAATAACCCCAAGGAAAACCGGCCCCGCTGAAAAACCTGTCGAGGGTTTTAATGCTGAAATTGACCAAAAAAAAACGCCTGAAAACGCTTTAACTGTAAAAAAAACTGAAAAAAAACCTGAAAAGCCCGCAAAAAGAAATCAGGAATCCGCTAAAAATATACAGACTTCTAAAAAAGCTATAAAAAAAACTGAACCGCCTAAAAACCATAATGAGAAAAAAACTATAAAAACTACCGGTGCAAAACAGGTAACACCTTCTCCTGGTTTAAAGACTGAAAGTCTCCCTATAAAAGAAAAAACAGACTTTGTAAGGGAAATTGAAACAACCAACGATGAGTTTGCTGAAAAAATCCTGGAAGAAGAGCATAAAAAACTTTTGGGATTTGATAAGGATAAGTATAATGAAAACTTAAATAAGCTTCTGGAAAATGACGGTCTTATCGATAAAACCTCAGCGGAAGAAGCTGAAAACGTTTTTAACAGCTATGATTATATAATTAAACCATCTGTCTCGCTCGGTATAGTTCTTCTTCTTATGCTGGTTCTGGCGTGGTTATACAGCAAATCAAGAGGAATAAGCCCCAATTCCAGGCTTTTCGGCAAGTTTGGCGACTCAGACCTGAATAGCTTTAAAATCCTTGCAACTTCTACTCTGGGGCAGGGAAAAGTTATCCAGCTCGTGGAAATTAACGGTAAACAGCTGGTTATTGGAAGTACAAACAACAATATTAATCTTCTTACAGAAATTACCCCCGAAGAAATGGAAAATTTGCAGGCTAAAGCCGGTTCCAAAAAAAAGACAAAGAGGCAGGAAAATGCTTTACCGGAAGATGAACCTGAATTTCAGGATGCTGATTCATATTCCTCCAGGTATTCAGATCTTTACAAGGAATATACAGAAAAAAAAGATCAGTAAACTGTTTAAACGATTAAAAATGGTAAAAGTTAAAATGATTTTTTCAGCAATCCTTGTTCAAGTCGCAAGGCATAGAACCGCGCCTTTAATGACAGCGCAATTTTTATCGTAAAATTTCATCACTTTTTAGGTTAGGCACTAAGTACAATGCAAAATAATATCATTAGATGCCTGTATATTATCTATATATGTAAGTTTTAGAATTTTAAACATGCAAAAGCATGAATAGGCCATGAATTCAGGGTTTTGAATCATGATAAGCCATGATATAACTGCATTACGGCATTTTAAATATCTAAACCCTGTATCCCTGTAGTAAAACGATAAAATAAGTTTTTATTTTGCTTATCTCATGTAGCACATGACTTTGCATGATTTAAATCATGTAAATCCATGTATTGACAGCATTATAGTTATATGGAATAATGATAATGTACTTCCTATAGCCGATTTGAGCTAAAAATATTTTTTAGTTCTTCCTTGTGAAGAGTGTTTTTCGTGCAGATTTTTTAAAAACTATTTGGTTAAACGGAGCTTATGAATATGCCTAAAAACAAAGGTTTTTCCCTTGCGGAAATTTTAGTGGCACTGGTAGTAATAGGAGTAATAACAGCATCGGCAATGCCTTTGATGACAAAAATGGCTCAGAATAAAACAGGCGTTGACAGAAACACAATAATTTGTATAACTGAAAGCCCTGCTGACTGGTATAAAGCAACCGACGGGACTACAGAGCTTCCCGCTGAAGGCACAAAGTGCTGGGCTGCCGTGGTTGATACTCAACATAACAGGGGCAGGGCTCTGGAAACGGCAAAATGGTACGCAAACAACGGAGCAGATTCCCTGAAAATAACGGCTAAAAAACTTCTCCGCACAGCGTGTGATAATGGGGGAAAAGGAGCCTGCGATTATTTCATAGATGGTTGCTGGAAATCAGGAAAGGATATATCTCCTTATTGCGATGACGAGGAGAACTTTTTGGATTTAACTTATTACCTTCATCAATACACAGATGTAACTTTAGGCGGAATATACGTCAGGGACAGGCTGGAAAACTTATTGACCAAGAACATAACAAATCTTGTAAATGAAGTAACTTATGCCTGTTCTAACGACCAGAAACCTGATCATGACCCTGATTTACAGAATTTAGGAGATAACATAGCCTGTGAGTTATTGGGTTTAAATATAGCGTGGTGGATAAAGCAGTGTAACAGCGGCAATGCGTTTGCCTGTGAGTATTGCTATGATAAGCAGTACAACAGGAGCTGTCATGAAATAAAGTCAGTCTGGGAAGGAGCTGAAACAGGAGATTATCAACTGACGGCAAACGGGGACCCGGGAGAACCTGATAAAGAGCCTACAATAAAAGTTTATTGCGATATGACAAACCTGGCATCAGCTGCTATATCCGGCTGCGGGTACGGTGCAGCTCCTCCTCATGTATCCGGGGATTGCGAGGCGGGGCATGATTATGATTATAACCGGAGCTGTGTGCAGGTTAAAACAGAGTGGGGCGCTGCTCCTACCGGGAACTTTGAGTTGACCTACAACGGGGCGGGCAGTCCTGTAACAGTTTACTGTAATACCTCAACCATAGCCAGCGCGGCAATAACAGGCTGCGGGTATAATACGGATACTGAAGGGCCTATTCCCCCGGATGAGTATGTTCCCGGGGATTGTGCATACGGGCGTACGGAGTATTGCAACCGGGATTGTAATGAGATTCTCTCAGCCTGGCCTGAAATGATTGAGGGATA
>JANQIY010000049.1 GCA_028281965.1 Candidatus Gastranaerophilales bacterium | reverse complement strand
CAGTTTACTGTAATACCTCAACCATAGCCAGCGCGGCAATAACAGGCTGCGGGTATAATACGGATACTGAAGGGCCTATTCCTTCGGGTGAATATGTTCCCGGGGATTGTTCATACGGGCGTACGGAGTATTGCAACCGGAATTGTAATGAGATTCTCTCAGCCTGGCCCGAAATGATTGAGGGAGATTATTATCACTTGACAGAGGCCGGGGACAGCCCGCCTAACCTTGCCAGTTCAAGGTGCCAGCCCTCTATAGACCCTCCTGACCCGACAAATACTTGTTTTAATCCCAATGGGGCTACTACGGATTTTCTTTATACAGAAACCGGGCTTAGTTATAGTTTCAGGATGACAAACTGTAATATTGCGGATCATAACAATCTTGTTCAACATAATGAGTCTCCCTGTGGTGGTGGTCCCTGTGGAGAGACCGATCCCGGGTGCTGGTACGGATCAATAGGGGCTCCCTGTACCCATTCAGGGTGCGGCAATGATTTAAGCGGTGATTTAGGCGGTGATAAAACTGATAAATACCTATGCAATTATCCCGGTGCGGTAGCAGCATGTCATGCATTAAACTACCCTGATCCCGCACAATACGGAGAGGGCTGCAGTGACGGTGAATGCACAGAAAACTCAAAAGGCTGGCGCCTACCGACAGAGGATGAATTGAGTAGATTGCGTGAAGATCCCTCCATAGACAGCAAGCTTATCCCTAAAGGATATAGTATTCTTTGGCTTTGCGATGGACTTAACGGAGGAGTCGGCTACGGACCGCAGCACCGCTGCCCTCCTTATGGTGGCTGTGTGGGCTCGGTCGATACTATTTGCAACCCGCACTCCTTATGGACATCAAAAGATTTACCTCAGGACCCACACTACTACTACTACATGGCTTACTGGAAAAAAACTACCGCCCATCATCCGCTCACTCACGCGGTTGCTGTCCGATGTGTCAGGTCATTATAAGTCCTTTTATAAGGAAGAATAAGCCCTGGGATTCCCAGGGCTTATTTGCCTGCCTTCCTCGTAATAACATTAATCGCTTATTGTTTTATTTCTCGGGTGGGCTCTTAAGCTAATTGCTGATTCGAGTTATTTATATTCCGTTCCTTGTCAGTTTTTGATGAAAATGAAATAATTTTATTATAAAATTTTTGTAAATTAAGCATCTTTGATAATCTTATGGATAATTTAGAAATTATTAAAAAGTTTTTTGAAAATTTAAAATGTACAGGGTGTGATAATTTTTTTAGCAGGGATGCTATTGAACTGGTGCGTAAGGAAGAAAACAATGTCGTAGTAAGAGTTAAATGTTCTTATTGCGACAGGAATCTGGGACTTGCAATCCTGGGGCTCGATAAAGCGGAATATAAAAATAGCCTGAAGTTTGAAAATGAAGAAAGTGAAATCGGTTCTATAGATGCTAATATTCAAGATAACCCTATAACGTTTGAGGACGTACTGGATGCTCATAAGTTTTTCAGCGGACTGGGAGCGGATTGGGCAAAACATCTGCCTCAAAAAGACTGAATCAGGAAATATAAAGTTTTGCAGGTTTTAAAAAGATTACTTCCAAAATAACTCGAGTTGCTAATTGCATGTATGCAACATTTACCAAAACCCACCCATGAATGAGCTACTGCGTTAGCTCCCGCTGCCGCGCACAGCCGCCCTAAAGGTGGAAAAGAGGCGGAGCCTCTTTTCGATTCTCTATAATTTTTTGGCAAATGTTGCATAGTCATATCCTAGCTTTTGGCTAATTAGCAACTCAAGTCAAAATAGTTTGTAAAAATTTTAATCAAAGAGTTCTCTTATTTTCATTTTGATTTCATTTTCATCAAGCTCATGGGTATAGGCGTTTAAATCAAGGGCAATTTGCAGAAACCTGGCCGCTTCAATATTATCTCCCTTTATCGCCATTGCTCTTCCCAGGTTATAATGGGCAAGAGCATATCTTCCGTTACACTGAACAGCTTTTGTAAGGTTATCGACAGCTTTTTGGATATAGCCCAGATTATCAAGGTAAATAACGCCAAGGTTATTGTATGCTATGTCATAATTGGGGTCCAGTTCAATCGCTCTTTCATACTCCTTGACCGCATCTTCTATCATACCCTTTCCCCAGAGAAGAAAACCAAGATTACAGTGAATCCTGGCATTATTAGGGTCAATTTCAAGAGCAATTCTATAAGTGTTAAGAGCATTGGAGTGATCACCTTTATCATAATATGCGCTTCCAAGGCTGAGATAGATATCAACATCGGTGGGATTTAAAATAGTAGCGCTTTGATAAGCGCTTATGGCCGCATCGTAATTTTCTTTTGATTCATGAAAAATATAGCCCAAAGTTTGAGCGATAATACTTGTCCAACTCTGGTTAGGGTTAAGCGCAATTGCCGTCTGGTAATGAGATACTGCTGTTTTTACATCTCCCTTTAAATAGTAAATATTTGCCAGGTTACTGTGGTAAACCGCATCATCAGGGTTCATTTCAATAAGTTTTTTATATATTTCAATAGCGTTTTCATAATCTCCCTGCTCTTCAAACATTATACACAGCAGCTTATATGCTGTAATGTTCATCGGGTCAAGCCATATTGCCATACGGTATTCGTTCAGGGCGTCATTAGTCCTGCCCGCCGCTCTATAAGCATTGCCCAGCCATAAATATAAAGGCACATAACCAGGCGCTTTTTCTATTACCTGGGAATATAGCTCAATTGCTTCGTTAATATTCATCGTTTTTTCAAAGTAATGGCCTTTCATTTGCACTAACAGGAATTTTAATGAATTTATGCCTGAAAAGGTTTCCTTTTGTGCTGCTTTGTCAAAGGGAAGTTTTAATACTGACTTAAATAAGTGATTATATGCTTTCAGAGTTTTTATAAAAGACTTGCGTGAGTTTAGCTTTAATAAATTAAATGCAAGATAATGAGCCCTTGAGTTTTTATTGCCTCCATATTTCAGGGATTTTTCAAGATAATTTATAGCTTCTGCAAGACGATTTTTTCTTACTAAAATTCTTGCAATCATAAAATGGGCATTATAGTGTTTTTCATCATATTCAATAGCTATGCCAAGGTGATTTAACGCTTTTTCAAAGTCCCCCTTGTGGTAGAAGGTAACTCCCAGTTTATAATGAATTTCAGCGGAATTAAGGTCAGATTCCAGGGCAATTCTATACTCGTTTATAGCTTCATCTATGTACTGTCTTGGCTGGTAGATATCAAGATGTTTTTCCAGATATAAATCTCCAAGTTGAACATGTAAAGCATAATTTGTGGGGTCCTGCCTGATTGCTGACTGGCAAATCTCAATTGCCCTGGAGATATTGCCGTCTCTTTGCATTTTTTCTATTTTATCGGCTATATTGTCAACTTTAAGGTTTTCGTCAGTTTTATTCATCCGTTTTTCTTACCCACAGGTATGTTTAAGATTATTTTTTTATTATAACCCAATATTTTAAATTATTCTCTAACAGGACTTACTTAGTTTACCTGAATTCTTAATAACCTGCATTGCTAATTTTCATCATTTCTTCATACAGATTCAAATATTCATTAACCATTTTGTCCAGGGTGAAATTTTTTTCGATCTTTTCTCTTGATCCGGCGGCGGCATTTTTTCTTAAATCACCATTTGCTAAAAATATTTTTATACCCTGAATAAAGTCATCCATATTTTTATTTTCCGCTAAGTATCCTGTTTCCATATGATCTATCAATTCGGGCACAGCAGAATTTCTGAAAGCAACAACCGGAGTTTTACAAGCCATAGCTTCTGCAATCACAAGACCGAAAACTTCTGCCCGGGTGGGATAAATAAATAAATCAGAGGCAGAATAATACAGGGCAAGTTTATTATCATCATTAATATATGGAATATCAAGCCAGTTAATCTTTTTACGTGATTTATCAGCGCCAAGATTGATGAAAAGATAATCATTATTATTCTTAAGCCTTTTATAAGCTTCCAGAATATATTTACCTCCTTTTTGCGGATTTTTGATACTGCCGCTTGCGTTAAACAAGAGTATTTTTTTATCCAGAGGAAGATTAAGTATTTTTCTTGCGTAGGGTTTTGCAGTTGGAGTAAAAATTTTTTCGTCTACGCCATTATAAATTACCCTGATATCTTTGTCTTTTAAAATACTTTGCTTAGCTCTATTTGCAAGCCAAAAAGAGGGGCAAACGACTGTAAAATCTGAAAAATCATAAATTTTTTTCTTTGTTTGCAGTAAAAGATCCGTTGTGTCTTTTTTGATTTTAGGATAAAAATTCAGATCAGGGCAATTCCCGCAGCCTGTTTTCCATTTATCACAGTCAAATGAATAGGCGCAATGTCCGGTGAAAGCTTGCTCATCATGAAGCGTCCAGATAGTAGGCTTTAAAGAGGTTAGATAAGGTAGGACAAAGGGAGAAAAATAAGCCCCGTGAAGGTTATGTAAATGAACCAAATCAGCGTTCTTAAAGCATTCAAGCCCAGGAATATTGAAACTTTCCAGATTATAAAAATCAAGAATACCATATTTTTTCTGGTGTCTATGGAGAAGTTTATGAAGTTTTATATTTTTAACTTTAAGCTCTATAATATCGTTTGCATGCTTTCCGTAATTAATTCCGGTTAAAATATGGGAATTATAACCTTTTTGGTTTAAATTTTTACATAGAAATTCATAAGCAACTTTTGCTGCGCCGCCTTTACCTACTGCTGTATTTATGTGAAGTATATTTTCTAAGTCTTGCTTTTCTGATTTAATTTTAGGATATTTTTTTAAGTGTAAAAGAACAAATCCCTCGTAAACCTTCTGTGCAATTTTTCTGGCCTTAAAATTGCGTTCAATAAAATTTGGATGTATATTTTCCTGCGGGTTTTGACTCATTTTACTTTTTTCAAAATCCTTGTTATTTCTCGGTTTATTATAAACGAAAAGGTTTTTTTATGAATATCATAGCGCTGCTTTAAAATTTCGTTTATTGCCTCCTGGCAGGGTATTATAAATTCAGGATGTATAATTTTACCTATCTCATAAACTTTTCTGTTGGCACACTTTGCATTTTCATTTGTATGGGTGGCTTTTGTTGCTCCAAAACCGATATTGGACACCATATTTTTATTCGGAACTATGCTTAAAGCGCTGTTAACAAACAGGGCATATGTCCATTGATAGTCCCAGGTGTTTATTTCACCGTTTTTAACTCTTGTAAACACTTTATTCCAGTATTTCTGGACTTCTTTTTGTTTAAAAATGTTTTCTATAATGTTGTTTTCTATAAAATAATCAAAATGCTGAAAATCTACATCATACAAGCTCCAGGCTCTTCTCCAGCTTGCCCAGCCCCAGATGTGAGGAATTTTAGAGAAGTAATAGCTCGTATCGCCGAATTCATTATCAAGGGGATTTTCCCCGGAAATATGCATAACCCTTGTATCATGCCTGTATTTTTCAAGATTTTCCTCGCAAAACTTAAAGAAGCTCTTAGACGGCAGGCAATCATCCTCAAGAATTATTCCTTCTTTTACGTTGTTAAAAAACCACGTTATTCCCTCAGAAACTGCTTTTCTACAGCCAAGGTTTTCTTCCCTGAAAAGGGTTTTAACTTCGCAGTTCCAGTCAACCTCTTTAATAACGGCTCTTGTTTGTTCACAAAGTTCAGCTTCACCTGGTTTATCAGGGCGTGGACCGTCTGCTGCAACATAAAGATATTTAGGCTTTTGTTTTTTAATTTCTTCAAAAACCTGTTTTGTTTCTTCCTGTCTGTTGAATATTAGAAATAATATCGGGATTTTGAACATTTATTTAAACACTTAAGATATTTTATTTATAAAATTATAATAAAAATATTAATAAAAAAGTATATTTAATATACAATCAAATTAATAAATTGATCGTGTGTAATAGAGCTTAAAGGAAGTTCAATAAATGTCCGTAAATTCTAAAGCTATCGTAACCATAGCTCTTGGTAAAAGATTTATTAAAATGACGAGGAATTATTGCCAGGAAAACTGGGAAGCGTATGCTGAAAAACACGGCTATGACGTTATTTTTATTGAAGACCCGCTGGATACATCAGAAAGAGCAAGGAAAAGATCAGCTTCCTGGCAAAAACTCCTTGTTTGTTCACAGGATCGGCTGCAAAAATATGAAAGAATTGTATGGGTTGACGCTGATGTCTTGATTAATCCAAATGCGCCTGACATAGCTGAAGGGGTTCCCCTGGAAAAAATAGGTGCAGTTAATGAACGTGAACAACCCACCAAGGACGAACATCTAAAAGCAATTAGGCGTATGTATAGAGTATGGGGAGTACAGGGGCTGGAATTTAACGAGAGTTATGCGGTTCCTGAGTATTATAAAGAATACGGCATAGAATGCGATTTACAGGATATTGTACAATGTGGAATTATGGTATGGTCTCCCAAACACCATGCTGAATTTTTAAAATGGGTTTATGACAATTACGAAGATAATGATAACAGGCTTAATTATGAAATGCGTCCGACTTCCTATGAAATTCTAAAAAATAATCTTGTACATTGGCTTGACCCAAGGTTCAATAAACTTATGCACTTGGAAAAAGCTGCTTATTATCCACTTTTACTTGGTAAAAATCTATTACCGGGCTTTCACAAAAATGCAATCAGGAAAGCAACTATCAATACCATATTTTTCAACAATTATTTTTTACATTTTATAGGTTGCGTAAAGGAAATGAAGTTTATTGAATGGAAAAACAATAAATTAGAATACCTTATGAGGGATTAAAAAAATGGACTGGACAGGTAAGAGTATATTAATAACAGGCGGTACAGGATCTTTTGGAAAGAAATTTACTGAAATCATACTTAAAAAACATCCTGAAATAAAAAAAATAGTTATTTTTTCAAGGGATGAATTTAAGCAGTTTGAAATGTCAAACATGCCTCAGTTTAAGAATGATAAAAGGTTAAGATTTTTCATCGGGGATATAAGAGATAAGGAAAGATTATACAGGGCTCTTGAGGGTATCGACTTCGTAATTCATGCTGCTGCTCTGAAGCAGGTTCCTGCTTGTGAATATAATCCTTTTGAAGCGGTAAAAACCAATATTTTAGGCGCTCAGAATGTCATAAATACCTGTATAGACAAAAATGTCAAAAAAGTTGTTGCCTTGAGTACAGATAAAGCCTGTGCGCCAATAAATCTTTACGGGGCAACAAAATTATGTTCCGATAAACTTTTTATTACGGGAAATGCTTATGCAGGAGCCAACGAAACAAGATTTTCGGTTGTCAGGTATGGAAATGTGGCGGGAAGCAGGGGATCAGTTATCCCTTATTTTAAAAAACTAATTGAATCAGGTACTAAAGAACTTCCAATTACAGATTATAGAATGACACGATTTTGGCTGAAACTGGAACAGGCGGTTAAAATGGTTATTATTGCACTGGAAACAATGCATGGCGGGGAACTTTATGTTAAAAAAATTCCTTCTATGAAAATGACTGACCTTGCATTAGCTATGGCGCCTCACCTTAAATTAAAGGAAATTGGCATTCGGCCGGGAGAAAAAATTCATGAAATTATGATACCCATGGAAGATGCGCGGCATACGGTAGAATTTCGTGATTATTATATTGTACAACCTGATTTTGAGTGGTGGGAATCATTATCTTTAATGCCCGGAGGAAAAGCCGTCGACCCGGAATTCGAATATCACAGCGGAAATAACACAGAATGGCTTACAATTGAGCAAATGAAAAAACTTATAGAAGAAATAACTTATGAAAAAGAGTTATCCGTAAGGTAAACAATCAATATCATTAGATGATGTACTTGCTGTATTAAAAACGTTAAGATCAAACTGGCTTACGCAGGGACCTAAAATTCAGGAATTTGAGAAAGCAATTAGCGATTATACACTGATTTTTAGAAATAATTCATAAAATAGAGTACACCTCTATTACAGACCCATTAAAACTGTAAATAGAGGTGTATCAACATGTTAAACATTTTTACTCTTTTTATCAATAAAATCCTAACATTCGGTAATTTGAAACTTTCTGACATTCCGCACAAAGCACGCAAGGAGTTACTGACAGCTTTTAAAGAACTCCAGAGACTTGATACTGTTTTCATTCCAGAGTTTATTAAAGTGGCAAAGAGGTTTAAAGGCAGATTAATCATTGATGATACTAATGACAGCGGAAAAAATTCTTACACATCGTGTCATGCCGCACTTGAGAAGCCTGCCCCTTGCTTGACACGGGGGCATCTATCCGGCAAACATAATAGACAA
>JANQIY010000357.1 GCA_028281965.1 Candidatus Gastranaerophilales bacterium | reverse complement strand
CTCGCTTCCCTCCCTTCGGTCGGTCGCTCGACCGAAAAAATTTAATAAGGAATATTTTTGAAAATTTTACATAAGAATTTTTTGTTTCTTCCTTATAACCTCGTTCTTTTATTAAAAAAGTGTTACATAATATTTTCGACAGTTTTTATTTATAGTTTGTTTTTTCAGTAAAGATTTTTTATATCTTTTCTAAGTATTTTTTATAAAACATATTTAATTTGATAAAAACAAACCAATAATACCTGTAAAATTTTTTCTGCAAATTGTTTTTATTAAATTAGAAAGGGTATGGACTACAAATGTCCGGAGGGAAAACAGAAATGTTTACAGGAATTTTAATGACAAAAATAGGGATACTTAGAAATAGATTTATCTGTGGAAGAAATAAGTTTTTAAGTTTAATTCTTACATTAATTGTAGCTTCTTATGCAGCAATGCCTGACAGGGCCGCTGAAACGCTCAATCAAGGGCAGCAGGTTGAATCCACGGGATTAATTGCCGTCAATTATCTCCAGGTTGCCTAGCGAGCCGAGATATGGTTTAGTGTTTTTGATTGTATCAGGGCTTGCAATCAGGGAAATTACCGATGGCTGGCCAAGGTAGATATTAGCGGCATTTTGAATGTCTTCCGTGTTGATCTGATCAATTGCATCATAAAGAGCATTGTTATACTGAGCGCCGTAGAGGGTGTTAAAACCGGATTGAAGCCTGCCGGCCCTGCCTGAGGAGAAGTCCAGGCTTTTGCTGAGATCGGTTTTCACTTCAAGCTTTGCGCCTTCAAGCTCCTGCTGGCTTATAGGCTCAGTTTTAAGCTTATTTATATGCTTTTTAAAGCCGTCGATTGATTTTTTGAGGTTATCGTGGCTATGACCTTTAAGGTCATCTTCTGTTGTTGTTTTTATAGTAAGCGCAATATTGCCGTACTTTCCATCGGAATTGTACAGGGATTTGACCCTGTAAGCCAGCTTCTGGGTTTCACGGAGATCCATAAAAAGCCTTGACAGGCTGTTACCGCCGAGAACTTCGTTCAGTAACATAAGTGCTGCATGGTCTTTAATATTTCCGCTTTCTTTTATTTTAAACACCTGGATTATATCGGCCTGACTGCGCTGCTCAGGTTCTGCAATAACAAGGTTTTGCGCAAGAGGCAAGGATTGCGGGGCTAAAACCGGATGATGGGGCTTGCTAAAACCAAGACCTGACTGGAGTTCGGAAAATACTGCCCGGCCAAGTCCCGGGGTTGCGCTTATCGGCCCGTCAATGGACGCTATTCCCTGAGAGTCATACACCAACTGCTGATGAAGCGTTTTTACGTCGTTTAATGTAACATTATCGAGGTTTTCCAGTACTTTCCTTTTGGTTTCACCCCACGTATAATCGGGATAAAGTGCCTCAAGAGCCCTATCTCCCGGATCTTTAGGAATACTTGAGTAATTCAGCCTGATTTTTTCTTTTGCTTCATCAAATTTTTCCTGTGTTAAATCAGGATTATAATACATCTCCTTCATTAACCTCAGCGCCATGGGCAGGTTTTTCCCTGAACAGTCAGCTGCCAGGCTTATTGACCCGGGATCGGCGCTTGCTGATACGCCTAAATTATAAATGTCCAGTAACTGGTTAAGCTGCTCCTCACTATAATTTCTTGTGCCTTTGTTCATCATAACCGAGAGAATATCGGCAACGCCCGGCTTGTAAGTTTTCACTTCATCCGCCCTGGCTGTTAAAAAGGCACTTGTTTTTATGGCATCAGGGTTATCATTTATAACCAAATGCAAGTTATTTGGCAAATCATATTCTTTAACATTTTTAAACTTGAACTTATCGGAATTTCCCTTAAAACTAATGTTCCCGGCTCCGGAGACATTGTTTTGCTCGGGGTGAAGCATTACGATAGAAGCCCTGTTAAGGTCAAGGTACTTTTGCGCCGCTGCCTGGATATCCCGGGGTGTCAGGCTGTTGATATGTTTTTCAATATCGGTATACATCCTTATATCGCCGTGTCCCACGATGGCGTTTCCTGCCATATCAGCAATGTTCATGGAACTCTCGCTTCCTGATAACATGCTGTTTTTCAGTTTATTTTTAATTATCTCCATTTCCTGAGGTACGGGGGGCTGTTGGGATATATTTTGCAGCACCGAGTAAACAGTTCTCAATCCCTGCTCTTCCTCCCCGGGAGTAAAGTTTGCGCTGATTTCAATAAGCTGCGGGTCATTATAATCCGGGCTTAAAACTCCGACATTAGCTGAAGCATCGGAATTAAGGGGCTTTAGGGCCTGTGTCAACCGCGCGTTTTTATGCCCGGTAAGTGCTGTTAAAAGTCCCATCGTGGCTATAGTGTCTTTTATATCGTTGTTTTTAGGCCCGGATAAGCCCATAGCCATTAACACAGAATTTATTTGCGGGCTGGTAAGGTCTTTTCTCACAGGTTGAGAGGTAATATTTAAAGGCTCATAATATTTTGGTTCGCTTACATCCCGGGAGGAAGATTTTTTGCGGTTGAACAGGCTGCTTGCAAGTTTGATTGTGCTATCCGGGTCCACGTCTCCTACGATTACGGTAACCATATTATCCGGTGAATACCATTTATTATAGTAATCAACCACGTCTTTTCTTGTCAGGTTTTTTATTATTTTTGAAGACCCGGCGATTAATCCCTGATAATCGGCTTTAATTCCGAATAAACCTTTTATCATTTCATTGTAAGCCTTGTCATAAGGGTTATCCTGAAACATCTGTATCTCAGAAATGACCGGGCTTTTTTCTTTTTCAAGCATCTTCTCTGAAAATGTCGGGTAATGAAGCATATTGGCATGCATTACCAGGAATTTTTCAAGGTCGCCTTCATTATGTAAAGGCGATTTTATAAAGTAATCGGTATCGGCGGTATCGGTGCTTGCATTGTAAAGTCCGCCCATTCCGGTTACTTTTTCCACAAACTCATTTGGCGCAAGACCGTTTGAGCCGTTAAACAGGTTATGTTCTATATAATGACTTATTCCGCGGTTTTCTCTTTCGTTGAAAGAGCCTACTTTTACAAATGTCTTAATGGATGTAAGCCCTTTTTTAGGTATAATAACCACTCCCTGGCCATTATCCAGCCTATAAAGCTTACCTTTTTTGTTTAAAAAAGGAACATCAAAGGCGAACATTTCCGTATATCCCTGCCCTCTGGCTGGAGCTGGCATCACCTGGCTTCTCATAACCGCGTTAATGTCTGTATCAACCTGCTGGCCTGAGGGTTGCAGGTAGCTGTATTGGTTTTCATAAGGATTGAAAGTATAAACTCCCTGCTGAGGAGTTGTATATGGATATGCCAGACTGTAATACGCCTGGGCTGATTGCGGATAAGCATTTGTATTATGCAAACCTGTCATATAAAATAGCTTCCTTGGCTTCCCGGACTATCAACATCAAAAATGTGCCTGTATTTTATTAAACACAAAAACAAGAATTATTTTTGACTTTTATAATAAAAAATTCATTATTAAATTTACAAATATTCATATTTTCATTTAAGACTGGTAAACTCCGGCCGCCAATTAGACAAAAACAAGGGTATGATTATGCAATTAGCGACTCGAGTTAAATAACCCCAATGACGGGTTAAGAATTTTTCAAAAATCCCCACCATGAATGAGACTGGGCTCCCGCTGCCGCAGCATGAATGAGGCTGGGCTCCCGCTGCCGCGCACTTCCACCCGGAAGGAAGTTAAAAAAATTACACTAAGCCATTACAGATTTTTATATATTTAACGATTCAGGTTATTTAACTCCAATCGTTAAATAATCCTTAAAATTAAAATTTCAATTCTATTTAAAACATTGTTATAATTGCTTTTAAGCTAATTGGTAATTCGAGTTATTTATCAGTTATAAGTATTTTTTAGGACATAATATGGACGTTTCAATAATACTTGTCAGTTATAATACCAGGGATTTAACGAGAGATTGTGTTAAGTCAATATATGAAAAAACAGAAGGCATTTCTTATGAAATTTGGATTGTGGATAATGCGTCCACCGATGGTTCTGTTGAAATGTTGCGGGAGGAGTTTCCTGAAGTTAAGCTAATTTCAAGCGAGGAAAACCTGGGTTTCGGCAGGGCTAATAATCTTGCAATAAAAGAATCCAGGGCAAAATATTGTTTTCTTTTAAATACGGATACGGTTTTACTGAACAATGCCGTGAAAATTCTTTTTGATTTTATGGAAAAACCTGAAAATTCAGAAGTCGGGGGCTGTGGCGGGCAGTTGTATAATCCTGATATGACCTATCAATGGTCAACAGGGGAGTTTAATTCACTGGAGAAGCTTTACAGAAAAAGTATTGGAATAAATTTCCATCAAATAAAATACAGACTAAAAGACATTTTTAAGAATCGAATAATGAAAGAAAAAAGATATTCATTGTCTTCCAAACAAGATGTGGATTATATAATCGGCGCTGATTTGATGCTGAGAAAATCTGCCATTGACGAAGCCGGGGCTTTTGACGAGAGATTTTTTATGTACAGCGAGGAAGCAGAGCTTTGCTTCAGGCTTAAAAAGCACGGCTATAAAATAAGGTTTGTGTCGGAATCCCATATTTTACATTATGGAGGAGCATCTTCTTACAATAAAAATCTTCCCCTGGCCGTAGAAAAAATGATACTGACCAGCAACATTCTTTTCTTAAAAATTGCTTATGGAGAAGAAGCTGCCAGGAAGGCAAAGTTTTATTACGTTATTTACTATCTGAGATACCTGGTTCTCAGGTTTTTTACCCCGAAAGCTTTTGCAAGATTAATAGCTGCATTGGAATTAAAAGTTTAAACTCTAATAAAAATGGAAAAATCTATGCAGGTGGTAAGCAATACAGGCTCGATTAAGGACTGCGATGTTAAAACCTGTAAAGGTCGGGCTTAGGTTTTAAGGAAGAAACAAAAAATTCTTATGTAAAATTTTCAAAAATATTCCTTATTAAATTTTTTCGGTCGAGCGACCGACCGAAGGGAGGGAAGCGAG
>JANQIY010000356.1 GCA_028281965.1 Candidatus Gastranaerophilales bacterium | reverse complement strand
CAAAAACTCATCGTTTCCGTTTTTAATGCTCCCGCCGCAGGCAATGACATGCGATGTTTTATATTTTTAATTCCACGTTTACTTATTGAAATCGGTATATCGGTTTCAAAGTTTGTAAAAGTATGTAACAAAACTTTTAAGTTACCGCAATAAAACAAAATTGATTGTTTTTATTAATATAGAAAACTATCAATGTGTGAAATATGTGAGTTTAAATTGAGCCGATGTGTGTTTTAGGAGGATAAACTTATGGCCCTATTGTCACCAGTAAGACCACCTGTGGAAACAACAGGAAAGAAAGCATTTAATGTTCCAGCGCCTACAATTGCAAATGCAGGCAACCCGCCGAATATATTTAGCGGAAGCGGAGCAGAAACATCAGGATCAGTAGCATGCGGATTCAGTAGCGGAGCATGTGGAGGCAGTTTATCAGTAGTTGCCTAATTTATAGCTAAACAAAATATAAAACTAAAAACTTATCAGTGAGGAGGCAAATGAAAAATAGAAATTTAACTGCTGTATTTACAGTTACAGGGTTGATTGTAATTGCCTGTATGTTCGTAAATATAGTAGGATACTCGGGACAACAGAATATAAAAAGTCAAAATGTACACGTCATATCAGCATTTGACGGTTAAATAATAAAAATAATTATAACAAAGCGCTGTATTTTAAAATACAGCGCTTTGTTGGGAGTTTATAAAATTAAGATCCTGTTTGATTTTAACAAGATAGATTCTAGAGATTTTCCTGTTTATACGGAACCGTTATATCGTATTTGTCTTTTATTTCTTTTATATCGTCGTTTTTTTCTGAATTAAGAAGAAAATTTATATAATAGAGGTTATCTTCTTCCCCGGCCAGAAAACTTGGATAATGTGTTTGTATGTGATTATACACGTTGAGAAGCCGTTTTGAGCCTGTAGGATGCGTATTAAAGGGCAATAAAAATAAATAGCCTAATTCCGTCATAAAAAGACTGAGTTTATGGTAAGCGCTTTTTTCTGAGCAAATTTTGTTCAGGAAGGTAATCATCGCAATGGGGTTGTAACCTGCTTTTACCATATAGTCAACGCCTTTTAAATCAGCGTCGTATTCGTAATATCTTGGCGCAAAGTGCATTTTAATTCTCTTCCACAGCCAGAACCCGGTATTTAACTGCTGAATATGTCCGAGTTCGTGTGCCATAACTGCTGCCAACTCGTCATCATTATCAATATAGTAAAGAAGGCCTGAATAAACCGCAACTCTGCCGTCTGCGTATCTTGCATAAGCATTATAAGCCTCCATATTATATAATGTAACGCTTATTAACCTAAAATTAACCCTTCTGGGAAAACGGTTGGTATTAAGCAGCCTGAAACCTATCTCGTTAATTTTTTGCTGATATTTACCTTTCCTTTCCCACATTTTATGATCATAAGGCCGTTCTTGCCTATAATCTGTCATTTCATCGTAAATTTCATCGATTAATTCATAATAGTATTCATCCTGTTGAGCAAATGATTTACTCGCAAATCCTGACAAAAAATACGCTATAATTAAAATACAAAGATATTGCTTCTTAAAAAACACGCTAAACTCCTTTAAGTACCTTTCTTAATAAGGAAGAAACAAAAAATTCTTATGTAAAATTTTCAAAAATATTCCTTATTAAATTTTTTCGGTCGAGCGACCGACCGAAGGGAGGGAAGCGAG
>JANQIY010000351.1 GCA_028281965.1 Candidatus Gastranaerophilales bacterium | reverse complement strand
GCGTTGAAAATATACTGAAATTATTTCAGCATGACAATTTATGGCGTTTTGAAATTAATGATAAGCTATTTAAATTAAAAATGTAGGGGAGTAAGGATTAAGGGGATGGTGATACAGTGTTGAATTTTAATTCCATTTATCGAAAACTTTTTTAGACCCCCTAATAGCTTATTCTCCTCTACCCGTACCGCAATCAAATTAACAACTTATTGCAACCTTGCACAAAAAATATACAAAACCTTGCATAAAATTGTCTGAATGTTTAATGTTATAAATCATACTGATTTTATCATGTGATAAATATAGCTTATCTAAAAGGAGGAAGTTTATGGTCACAGCGGAAATTACAATAGTCCCAATAGGCACGGAATCAACCAGTATAAGCGATTTTGTGGTTGAAGCCGATAAAATTCTCTTAAAATATCCTGAAATTAAGAAAAAAGTAACCGCAATGGGTACAGAGCTTGAATGTGCTGATATTAACAAGCTGTTTGATATTTTAAAAGAAATGCACTCAGCCTCTTTTAACAATCACGCCAGACGGATATATTCCATCATCAAAATCGACGACAGAAGGGATAAGCAATCCTCCCTTGAAAGCAAAATAAAAGCCGTAGCAGATAAATTAAGCTAACTTTTAACGAAAATACTTTTGCGTAAGACTCCATAAATGACTATAATGGTTTTATCCCGGAGTTTATTGCATTTCATGAAAAAAATAGCGTTTATAATAAGGATGTTTCAGCAGAAAAATTTTCACGGAGGCGGTGAAAAACTTTTCTATAACCTTATTAGCAGGCTTTGCAGGGACGGTATCCCGGTGGATATTTATTGCAGCGAAACGGACATTGGTGAAGCGGGAGATTTAAACAAAATAACCGTTATAAACGAACCTTATGACCACAACCGCCCTGAGACAGTGGAAAACTTCTATAATAGAGTGAAGGAGCTCATCAAAGGCGAAGATTACGATTGCGTAATCTCAGAAAACATCACCCCACCTGTTGATATAACCTTTCTTCAAGGGCATTCGCTTGTAAACAGGCTTAAAAAAGTTAAAAATCCGCTGGAAGCATTTTTTTATAGTTTCAGAAAAGTAAAAAAACAACGGATAAAATATCAGGAAAAATGGATGAAGCAAGGATACCGAAAGATATTCGTTGTTTCAAATGTCTTAAAGCAGGATATTATTGAAAATTATGGAATTTCAGATGATAAAATCAGCGTAATTTATCCGGGAGTGGATATTGCCCGGGCTCATGAGCCCAAAAAGCTAAACAATGTAATAACTTTTGGACTTTTAGCTCCGGGATTCAAGATAAAAGGCGGGTTTGTATTTTTAAAAGCGTTGAAAATCCTGAGAAAACAAGGGCATGATTTTAGGGCAAAAGTGGTTTATCCTAAATACAATAAAAACCTCGGGGTTCAATTCCTGGTAAAGTTCTATAACCTTGAAAACAACGTGGAATTCCTGCCGTACCAGCAGGATGTCAGGGAATTTTACGGGTCGATAGATTGCCTTGTCGTACCATCCCTGGAAGATACGTTTAATCTTGCGGCTCTTGAGGCCATGGCACAATCAACGCCGTGTATTATCAGTCAAAATGCCGGTGCAAGCGAAATTATACAGGATAATATAAACGGCTTTACATTTAATGTTAAGAAGAACGGTTCAAAAAACCTTGCTGAAAAAATGGAAATTTTCATACAAAACGAAAATTTTTATGAAAAAATGTATGATTTTTCTTACAAAACTGCTAAAAATTTCAACTGGAATACAACATATTTCAATTTTTTTCAACAAATTTCAACAATTTGCAGTTTTAAAAAATAGAAAAATTGTAAATTTTTTCTTTATTAATAGCAATTTATTTTTTTTTTGTATTTTAATAAATTAGGATTGGGGAAATATTGTTAGTTTATGCAATAAGGAAGAGTAAATGAGTGCAAGTGAAACTGCAAAGAACGATAAATCCAAATTAACAACTTATATAATGACCAGTCTTGTTGCAGGACTGCTTTTTGGCTGGATTTATCCAAAAGTTTGCCTACTATTACCGGAATCAGAGAAAATTTATACTGTAATTTCAGAAATACTAAGGGCAGGAGCTCATCTGTTTCTTCAAATGATAAAAATGATACTTGCCCCCCTTGTATTCTCAACCCTTGTGGTAGGAATAGCAGGACATGGCAGTGTAAAAAATCTTGGGAATATAGGTTCCAAGACAATAATATACTTTCTTACCGCAACATCAATTGCGCTGGTGATAGGCTTACTTGCCGCCAACTTCTTTCAGCCCGGAGTCGGTTGCACTGCAAACTGTTCAGAAGCCCAGATGGCCCAGTTTGAAAACATTAAAGGTTCGTCTGAAAGCCATTCCGTAGCGGATACATTTGTACATATGGTACCCCAGAGCGTGTTTAACGCAATGGCAAACAATGAGATTTTGCAAATAGTAGTATTTTCGATATTTTTCGCCCTTGCCCTTGGAACTATAGGAGATAAAGGAGCCCCTGTTCTTGGGGGTTTGAAGAGCCTGTCCGAGGTTATGTTCAAGTTTACCGAATTTGTCATGAATTTTGCGCCTTTTGGCGTATTTACCGCAATTGCCGCAAATATAGGTGAAAACGGAATATCAATCCTTATTTTCTACGCCAAGCTGATATTCTCGCTGTATGTTGCGTTGATAATATTTGTAGTTGCTGTTTTAATCACGGTCTGCTCAATTATAAAAGTCCCGTTTATGAACGTCCTGAAAGCTATTAAAGACCCGGCGCTGCTTGCTTTCTCAACAGCTTCAAGCGAAGCTGCGCTTCCAAAAGCAATGGAGACAATGGAAGATTTTGGCGTTCCCAGAAAGATTGTGGGCTTTGTAATGCCTACAGGTTACACCTTTAATCTCGATGGAAGTACGCTTTATCTATCGCTTGCGGCGATATTTATTGCGCAGATGTATGGTATTGAGCTGTCAGTCTGGCAGCAAATTATGATGATGCTTGTCCTTATGCTTTCCAGCAAAGGCATAGCGGCTGTTCCAAGGGTTTCACTGGTAATCCTTGCCGGCACCCTGGGAAGTTTTAACATTCCTGTAGAGGGTGTGGCTGTACTTTTGGGGATTGACCATATCCTCGATATGGGCAGGACAACAGTTAATCTCATCGGAAACTGCGTTGCCACTGTAGTAGTTGCCAGATGGGAAGATGATTTTAATTATGAAAAAATGGATAAATTTATGGCGGGGCTTAACGCTAAACCGGCTCCTGCTCTTGGAGAAATTCCGGCAGATGAAGTGGCTGCTATCATGAAAAACAGGCAGTCAACTGATATTGCGGCAGGCGGCAGCCATTCCGAAGAGATTGAGCATTGCGAAAGAAAAGCTTGCTTGCACAGCTTACGGGAGTCCAGGGAGTATTAAGAAGTTCAGGGAATAAGTTTTGGTTTTTACCGGAAAAATTAAACCGGAAAGATTAAGGTGTTATAATTGCTATAAATAATTCAGGTTTATAGGAAAAGAATTGGAATGCGTCCAAGTTTTCAGGAATATTTTATGGGGCTTGCAAAACAGTCGGCAATCAGGTCAAATTGCATTAGAGCACAAGTTGGAGCTGTTGTTGTTGATGCAAATAATAAAATAAAATCCACGGGTTATAACGGAACCCCGACGGGTGTAACCTCCTGTCTGGAAAAAGGTACCTGTTACAGGCTGGATAATAATATTCCCTCGGGAACCCGGTATGAGACCTGCCAGTCAATCCATGCTGAAATGAATGCTATTATACAGGCAGGTGAAGGGTTATGTAGGGATGGTTCAATATATATTTTCGGGCATAACCAGGTATGTATCCTGTGTAAGAGGTTCATTATCCAGGCCGGTATTAAGCATATATACCTGCAGAAAGATGATTCAGCCCCTATTATTCACAGAGAAGCAGGCGATTTTATCGAAGAATTAAGCAAATTTTAGTTTTATATATTTTCTTTTTCTGCGAAGCAGGCGGTGCTGTCCGCGTTTTCGCTGCGAAGCATGGACTGCACTTCGCTCCGTTTTACAGCCGTATAGGGTTTTAACACATCACCGTCCTGAGGGAGCCTGTATCGCTTTATATAAAAAGCTATCAGTAATTTTAGCCGGACAGGCTCTAAGATTCAGGCGCAAACCTGCTGTCTTTAAACTTTGTTAACTCTTGCTTAAGGACATTTATATCATCCTGGTCCAATTTCCGGCCGAGGTTTAACTTACCGGACAGATCAGCCAGTCCTGCTTTCAGGTATGCGCTCCACTCTTTTTTGAACTCCTGAATCCTGTCAGTCGGGACATTATCAAGATATCCGTTGTTTACAGCGTAGAGAATGGTATATTCTTCAGCTACTGTTAAAGGCTCATACTGAGGTTGTTTCAGAACTTCGATAAGCTTTTGTCCTCTTCTAAGCTGCTCTTGAGTAGATTTATCAAGGTCGCTCGCAAACTGCGCAAACGCTTCCAGCTCCCTGTACTGGGCAAGGTCAAGCCTTAACTTACCGGCAATCTTCTTGATATCAGGAGTCTGGGCAGCTCCTCCAACCCTTGAAACTGAGATCCCGGCGTTAATTGCTGGTCTTATACCGGCATTAAACAGGTCGGTTTCAAGGAAAATCTGACCATCTGTAATACTAATTACGTTTGTCGGGATATATGCGCTGACATCTCCTGCCTGTGTTTCAATTATAGGAAGGGATGTAAGGCTTCCGCCTCCCATTTCGTCCGATAACTTGGCTGACCTTTCCAGGAGTCTTGAATGCAGGTAGAAAACATCCCCGGGATACGCTTCACGTCCGGGAGGCCTTCTCAGCAGAAGACTCATTGTCCTGTAAGCCCAGGCATGTCTTGTCAGGTCATCATAAATAATCAGGACATGCTTTCCCTGTGCCATAAATTCTTCGCCGATAGCTGTTCCCGCAAAAGGCGCCGCAAACTGTAACGGTACTGAATCTACCGCTGAAGCGGTTACTACTATGGTATAATCCATAGCTTTATATTCTTCAAGGATTTTTATAGTCTGGGCAACAGAGCTTGTTTTCTGGCCTATTGCAACGTAAATACATATTACATCGGACTCTCTCTGGTTAATAATTGTGTCAATAGCGATTGCGGTTTTCCCGGTCTGTCTGTCACCAATAATTAACTCTCTTTGGCCTCTACCAATTGGGGTAAGAGCGTCAATAGCAGTAATCCCGGTTTGCAGCGGCTGGCTAACAGGTTGTCTTTTTACGATTCCCGGGGCTATTTTCTCAATAGGCCTGATTTTATCGGAGTTTATCGGCCCTTTTCCGTCAAGAGGCTCTCCAAGAGGATTGATTACCCTTCCTATAAGCCCGTCTCCCACAGGGACAGAAGCAATTTTTCCGGTTGTCCTGACTGTCATTCCTTCTTTAATATGGATGTATTCACCCATAATCACGACACCTACGTTGTCTTCTTCAAGGTTAAGCACCATTCCGTTTGTGCCGTGGCCGTCTTCAAATTCGACAAGCTCCCCTGCCATTGCGTTTCTAAGTCCATAAATCCTTGCTATACCATCTCCAACTTCTATTACGGTTCCAATGTTGGAAACTTCAAGCGTACTTTCATATTGTTCTATTTTTGTCCTGATTATTGAGCTTATTTCATCGGGTTTTATGTTTACCATTTTTTCCTCCTGTTTTTTTGGGCCTTATCCTGAACTTATTTCAGAATTTTGTAATTAGAACCTGAAATAAGTTCAGGGTAGCTAACACAATTGTTTTTTCATATTTTCCAGCTTTAGTTTTATACTTCCGTCAATAATCTTATCGCCAACTTTGACTATCATTCCGGCTATTATGTCCCTGTCGATTTTGGAATTAATCCTGAACTGCTTCTGAAATAGCTTTTCAAGTTTCTCTTTTACCCTGTTTATAGTATTTTCATCTATTTCAATCGCTGTTATAACTTCTGCTGTATCAATATTACGTTTTTCGCACAGCAGTTTGTTGTAATAATCAGCAATATAAGGCAGGATAAACAGCCTGTTTTTATCAGCAAGAAGCAGAATAAGATTCATGGAATAATCAGAAATCGCACCGGAAAAGATTTTTTGCAGCGCATCTTTTTTTTCGCCGGGCTCAATTAGCGGATGTTCGATAAATTCCTGAAGATCGGGACTGGAGTTGAATATATCCCTGACCAGGTACAGGTTAGAATTTATTATATCAAGCATATCCTGTCTTTCAGCAAGCTCAATCATTGCTGTTGCATATTTTTCGACTATTGTTGATATTCCTGATGTTCCAATATGACTCATTTTTAAACCTTCACGTTATCCAGATTATCTATAAATTCATTAATATATTTTTGATGCAAACTATCATTAATCGCATCTTTTATATGTTGTTCGGCAACAACAAAAGCCGCTGTAGTTACTTCCCGGGTAAGCTGAATTGAGGCAACTTTTCCTTCGGATTCCAGGATAGAATGAGCTTTTTTCTGAAGTCCCGTGGCTTCTTCCTCAGCTTCGCTGATAATTCGCTCTGATATACTTTCCGCAACATGTTCCCCTTCATCGACCAGCTTGTGGATTTCCTGTGCAACGTTCTGAACCCTGGTCTTTGTCTGCTTTAGCTGGTTTTGCCTAAACAGTCTTTCTTCTTCCAGGTTTTTTATCTTTTGAAGAATTCCTTCCCGTTTTTTGGAAATAAACGAAAGCAAGTTGAACTTTCTAAACAGCCAAATAAAGAACAAAATGACAATTAAAACATTTATAATATTGGAAAACATAATGGTATCGAGAGTTCCCGAAAACCCGCCTGTGATTTCCTGGTCAACTGTAGCTCCCGTATGTTTTATATGCGTATTTTGTTCAGTATGGTCCTGCATAGCATTTACCTGTTAATTGCTTTGTCTATTACTTCCTGGGAAACGCCAACCATTGGAACTTCCTCGTTTAATATTTTTTTGGATATTTCATAAGCGTAACTGCTTATATTTTCTTTCAGGCTGTCAAAAGTTCTTTGTTTTTCCCCGTTAATCCTGCTTCTTCCTTCTTCAAGAAATTTTTGGACATCCTGTCTTTTTTCCTGCAGAATTTTTGATTTCTCTTCATTTGCTTCATTCATAACTTCGGTTGTTTTTTTTGAAACTTTTTGCCTTGTAGCTGTAATTTTATCGTTATAATCCTTTTTTAGCTTTTCAGTTTCTTCCTGTGCTTGTACGGCCTCGGATTTTATGCCTTTAACATATTCCGCTCTTTTTTTTCTTATGTTGGAAATTGGGCCATAGAGAACTTTTTGCATTATTATCGTAAAAATAACAAAACTTACGGCTATAAACGGAAGAGTCCCGTTTATGGTTAACAAAGACCCTTGCTGAACCTCTTCAGGCCTGGAATGATCCTCAATTATCGCTGTGTGCGTTTCATTATAAACATTTAAATGATCTTTAGCCATTTTATTCTCTTTATTTGAACTTTCATACTCTTGTTTTCCAGCTTTTTATTTGTCTTTAGAAAAGGTTGAAGAGGTATTTTGCCAGGAAAACCGCGAAGATTGCATAAATAACAAGTACTTCCATAAATACGATACCAAAAATAAGCATATTTCTGGCCTGCCCTTCAACTTCCGGCTGGCGTGCTACAGCGTTAATTGCCGCGGCGGTAGCTATCCCCATTCCAACTCCCGGGCCTACCGCGGCCAGGCCTATACCTATAATGATTGCTAATGTTGCGATTCCTTGACTTTCCATATAATTTTCTCCTTTTAAAATGATAACTAATGTTGTTCTGCAGTTGCAGCGCTTATGTATGATGCGGCAAGCGCTGAAAAGACATATGCCTGGATAAATGCTACAAATAACTCAAATAGCATCATTGGAACAGGGACAAGAATTGGGGCCAGGCTGATTAAAATTAAAATAATCAGCTCTCCTGCAAGTATATTACCAAAAAGTCGGAGTGAAAGCGACAATGGCCTTGTAAAGTCTTCAAGCAGGTTAAACGGGAACATAAACCATAAAGGTTGAAAATAGTGCTTGAAATAACCAAGTCCTTTTTCGGCAATTCCTGCTCCTATATAATAAACCGATACTACAAGCGCTATGCCCAGTGTAGTATTTATATCGTTTGTAGGCGAAGCAAATTCACCCTGGTCAAGATGGTAAAGCCTCCAGGGAAGCTGGCCTTCAAGGTTTGCAAAAAGTATAAAGAGAAACAGCGATGAAATTAAAGGGGCATGTTTTAAGCCCTTTTCTCCCATTTCGCCTGTTACAAGCCCTTCCAGGAATTCCATGACTGACTCTAAAAAAGCCTGCGCCCCGTCAGGAATTATATCCAGTTTTCTGGTTATTACAAAAGCCGCAAGTATAATTCCAATCATTGCAAGCCAGGCAGTTAAAAGGGTATCCATATGGACCTGAAACGGTCCTATGGTCCCGACCCAATGTTCTCCTACTTTAATTTCGTGCAAAGTTCTTTAACCTTTCACATCCAGCTCTTACAACTTGCTTGCAAGAGTCAAGTTTTGCATAATAATTTCTAACCATAGTAAAGCATAAATTTAATTTTTAGGCTAGAAGCTTAAAAAAATAAGCCTCCATTTTCTATGCGGAAAAGGAGGCTTTTGTCATAATTCTACAGCCTGAAACTCAAATTAGGCTATTAAAGCATGCCATATATCGGCATATTCTCTCTCCTGGCCGTTAATCTTAAATGTGGCGCCATCTTGTGTCATTATAGTATTTCCAAGTCCGTCAAAATTATCAATAGACTCTGTTTTATCTGATGCTCCCAGGTTAATTTCTGTTATTCCAAGATTTAAGAGGGATTGAGTCTGGCTGTTATAACCGCCTGTTTTCATAGCCAGATCATATTTTTCTTCAAGTTTTTTGATATCTTCTGAATCAAGAATCATGTCATCAGCGTTGTTAATAAGACCTTCTCTGGCGGCTAATGCTTTAAGGGCTTCGAAACCGTCCTTGTAGCCGTCTGCTTTGCCGTCACCGTCAAGGTCGGTGTTATTTCCGAAAAGTTCGCTGCCGTTATCGCCGCCGTTTATGCAAAGTGTGCCGTCCGCAACGTCATTAATCAGGTCAAGGTCACCATCTCCGTCTATATCAAAGCTCACAATCCTATTTGATGTTTTTACTCCGTCTCCGTTAAGGTCAAAAGTAAGCGGAGAGTGTTTTATAACACTTGCAAGCACAGCCAGTTCCTCTTCATTGATAATGATGGTTCCTCCGACTCCTTCGACAGCTGACCCATGTCCGGTACCGACTCCTGTTCCATTTGTAAGACCATTAAATTGATTATATGAAATGCGGTCAACAACTTCTCCATCCTGGTTTACAACGAGGATTTGCCTGCTTCCTATTGATTCGTTTGTGGTGCCCGCTTCTTCCAGTTGGGTCAGTAATTCCTTAAGTAACGCATCGTTTGCATTGCCGTTATTTGCGTAAGCATTGACCAGGCTTTGAAGGTTATTTCCATAATAACTTCCTAATAAGTATACCTGGTCATTAGCGTGGTCCAGAGCGCTGGCAACTACATTGTACTCTTTTCCGTCAATAACAAGGGATCCGCCGGTGCCTTCCTCCTCAGAATCACGAGTTGTTCCGACTCCTGTTCCTGATGCGAGGTTGTCAAATTCATCATATGAAATACGATCAAGAATTTCTCCGTCTTTATTTACAACAAGAACTTCCTGGTCTCCTACGTTTTCATCATTAAAGCCGTTTTCTTCAAATTTAGCTAATAATTCCTGGAGCTTAGCATCGTTTCCGGAGCCATCTTCATTGCTGGAGTATTCTTTGAGAAGGTTTTCAAGGCTATCGCCTTCATAACTTCCTATTAAATATACATCTTCAGGTTCTTCAGGAATTAACTGGGTAAAAAGAGACATAAGAAGCATCATTGAAAACATTTGCATCATACCATTTAACATCATGTTGCCAAACATCATATTATTTTGCATTGATGAATTGTTATTTACAGGAAAGTAATTATTTATATTCACATTTACTGCAGGCTGAGCGATATTGTATAAAAGAGTCTGAATATAGTAGTTCTGGCTCATATCAATATAATTACTGGTGTTATATACAGGTGTCTGGTAATTGTAGTAATTTTGGCTCATATCGTAACTATTATAATTATTGTATACAGGTGTTTGATAATTATAATAGTTTTGGTTTAAACCAAAGTTATTGTAATTATTGAAGGCATTATATGTTGGTGCCTGATAGCCGTAATAATTTTGATTATAATTCTGTTGGTTATAGCAAGAATTATTCCACACTGGCATTATGTTGTACATAATCGTTTATACCTCCACCGAGTTATTAAGTTTGTATTATATTTATATAAAAACAAAATATGTTATATATATTGCCTAAATACTGATGAAGATTTTACATTTATTTACATTTAACTCGAGTTGCTAATTAGCCAAAACCCACCCATGAATGAGGCTATGCTCCCGCTGCTGCAGCATGAATGAGCTACTGCGTTAGCTCCCGCTGCCGCAGGCATGAATGAGGCTATGC
>JANQIY010000303.1 GCA_028281965.1 Candidatus Gastranaerophilales bacterium | reverse complement strand
CCTGGGCTGGTGACAAAAAATTCTAAGGCCGTGTGAGGGATTTTCCGGGCAAAACCTGCAAGACCCTTTGCATTACATGCACGCAAATCAAAGCAAATTTTCAACCCGGGATAAGCAATAATATGCAGGAACCTGTTTTTATATTATTAGAAGGTTGTTTTCGTATGGAAGTTTAATGGTCTTAGAAATTGTACAATTTAATCCTGAACGCAGGGATCAGGACAGAAGGGCAGCTTCTGTCCCGGTTTTGCATGAAAGACGTGTAAGCCCTGACAGGAGGGGAGCGCCTTCTGTATTTGGTTTTGGTAAGTTAAAGGAGGACGTGGACAGGTTTGATAAGAAGGCCCAGCAGGCGTTTTTGTATGCGCTGAGCCCGATTCCGACAGCCAGGAGGCTATCTTCTCTTCCTGACAGTATTGAGGAAAACAACCTTACAAGGGCGGGATTATTAACGGGCATGGCTGCCGCCAGTTTCCCCGGGGATTTCAGGGAAATGGGTTTAGCTTTTAGGGAAGGCAGAAATATATTTAAAGATGGTCTTTCGGCCATTGATTACAAAGGACAACACTCTTCTACTCTTTTTAAAGGAACTTTTCTGGAGGGTTTAACTCAAAAATATGGATGGTTAAAGAAAACTGATAAAACTCTTTATAGTACAGAATTTGGTAAATATTTAAGAAATCTTTTTCACTTGGAAATTGAATCAGAAATATTGAAAACTTCCTCGAAACCTGCTATTGGTGGAAAAATTATGCCTAAATTTATGTTTAAAGGTAATTATTTCCAAAAATTAGCAGGACGAACGCTCATGAGAATTCCTGTATTAGGTTTAATAGCCAGTTCAATACTTGAAGTCCCTGCAATTATGAATTCAGTAACAAAAACAGATGGAAATGTACTTGATAAAGCTAAAGCATTAGGTAAACAACTAATAAAATCTGCTGGATATGTTGGATTTGTAAATGCGGGAATTGCCATTGTCGGAGCTGCATTAATACCTTACGGCTATATAGCTGCACTTATAGGAATGGGTATCGGTGGCAGTTTAGGTTTGATCGCATCAAAAGAATTAAATAAGAAAATTGATGTGGTTTGATATCATTTTTGGCTAATTATATCACTAATCCAACTTATTGCGGGGCTACTATCATCCCCTTTTTTAATTATGTTTATTGCTCTTTTTAGTGTTGCTGTATCTTCTCCCTTCGAGTCTATATAAAAATCGATAATCTCATCCGGCTCTCCGGGGTCTACTTGTTTAGCTCTTTCTACAACTTGTTGGGGTGTAGCTTTAAATCCAACTTTATTGTTTGTGTAATATGGCGTTGAAAACCCAACTCTATTTATCATAATCAAAACCCTATATTACCTTTTACCTATATGTATAAAATATTAACATAAAAAAAGTTGACACTATTATATCAAAGATTTTAAAAAAAGTTTATACATTTTCCTTACAGGGTCTTTCAATTCTGGAATTAAAAAAGATATGTCATGCCGTGCTTGACACGGCATCTAGCCAACTTTTACTTATCGCGTATCAGCATTAATTGGC
>JANQIY010000202.1 GCA_028281965.1 Candidatus Gastranaerophilales bacterium | reverse complement strand
CCATTTCGCCTGCTTCGCGCCTCTTTTCGATTCTCTATAATTTTTTGGCAAATGTTGCATAGTCATATCCTGGCTTTTGGCTAATTAGCAACTCAAGTTAAATATGTTATTTATCAATTACAATTAGAGCTTTAGGAAGCTGATTTTTGTTCAAAAGTATCAGCTGAGCTTGATATTCCATAAACATTACCACTACCACAAACTTTTTGAAGCCATGTTAACTGCCCAATGGGGTACTCAACGGTATGAATACTAGTAAACTGGGCAAGTGACCTTATAACTGTTTTTATATTATAAAAGATTAGTAAGGAATAATAACAAAACAATTTTAATAAAATATTAAAATATTAAATCATATCTATTATTAAAATTTTATTGTTATTTAATTAATTTAAAAAACTTTTCCTGAAAGAGAGGTAAAAGAATGAGTAGTTGCATAGTAGGAGATTTAATGAAACATTCTCCCCTTTGTGTTTATGAAGATGATAACTTATTTACGGTTGTTGAGTATATGAATAAACATAATGTTGATGCAATTTCTGTTGTCAACAAAGATTTTTCACTTCTTAGCCAGGTTACAAAAAAACAGATAAAAAAATATCTGAATACAAATTTCTTTATTTTTGGGAGTTTGATTAATTCGCTTAAAAATATAAAAGTAAGAAATATAATCAAAAGAAACGAGCTTCCGTTAACTTTTTATCCTACAACAAGGGCAGATGACGCGCTCTGCCTTATGAAGCACTTAAATAACAAATATGCTCCTGTGGTGGAAACTCCATGGGAAAAGAAAGTTGTTGGTTTTATCTGGCTATCTGATAAATGTAATTAACCTGAAGCGGTTAAGTCAACAAACTGTTGTATATGCCTGAGCATCCTTTTATACTGTAACTTGTTGAGAATTTAACAGGGTAAAAACAAATGGAAAGGGTTAAAATAGCAGAAGAATTTCTGAAAAGTCTTGAAAATCCTCAGGAAACTATGGATATAATGCTCGATAGAATGGATGTTCAGACGATTTATGTGATTAATAACTATGCTGAACTGATATCTAACGTTAAGCAAAGAACCTCACTTGATGAAAAAGACATTGTATCTTGCTCAATAATTATAGGTTATCTTTTAAAAAGTCACCTGGACAGGTATGATCTTAATCAAAAGCTTCTATCTTAAGAAGCTGTCTTGTTAAACCTCTCCAAGAAAATAATTATGTAAGCCTTACAATTAATAAGGGTTGCCTGAACTTCTTTATAAAACTGAAACAGTCAAGAGCATTTGTTCAATTGCATAAATATTTATCTGTAGAGGTATAATATTTCTATTTTTTTGCTTAATTTTTGATTATCCATTTTTATTCCTCAGAATAGTATGTAAATTCCAGGTCAAGTATTTTTACAATGTCACCTTCTTTGATTCCCGCTTTTCTAAGTGATTTATCAACGCCCATAGCCTTTAATATGTTTTGAAAACGATGAACAGCCTCCGGGTTTCTCAGGTCAGTAACATATACCAGCCTTTCCACCTTGCCTCCGGTAACAGTAAATTCGTTTTTCTTTCTGGAAATAAAAAACTCACTATCATCGTGGTTAAAGGCGGCTTCATCTTCCTGCACTTCAATATCAAAAGACGGCAGGGGGATTTCATCAACTTTTTTAGTCAGGTAGTTAACCAGCTCTTTTATGCCATCACCCGCAACAGCAGAAATTGCATATGCGTCATATCCCATCTGTTCAAACTTTTCTTTAAGCATTTCCACTTTAAGCGGGTTTGCGGCATCAATCTTATTAATCACAACAGTCTGCGGGATTTCTGCGAGCCTGCCGCCGTATTTTGCCAGTTCCTTGTTAATGGTTTCAAAGTTTCTAACCGGGTCATCCTCAAGCGCGTCCAGAAGATGAAGAAGAAGCCTTGTCCTTTCCACGTGCCGCAGAAACTCATGGCCTAACCCTGCCCCTTCGCTTGCTCCCCGGATGAGTCCCGGGATATCTGCCACAACTATTCCGTTACCATCAGGTTTTTTAACTATTCCAAGGTTTGGAGTTAGTGTTGTAAAGGGATAATCGGCAATTTTAGGCTTTGCAGCGCTAATTACGCTGATAAGCGTGGATTTACCGGCGTTGGGTAAACCCAGAAGGCCTACATCTGCGATAAGTTTTAGCTCAATTTCCAGGTCTCTTTCTATTCCCGGCTCTCCCGGTTCGCAAAATTGCGGGGCGCGCCTTATTGAAGTGGTGAACCTGGCATTTCCGCGTCCGCCCCGCCCTCCCTGGGCTGCAAGAAGGGTCTGCCCGTCATCTACAAGATCGCCGATAATTTTTCCCGAGTCCGCATCTTTTATCACGCTTCCGCAGGGGACTTTAATATATGTATCTTCCCCGTTTTTTCCATGCTGGTTTTTACTCCTGCCGTTTTCTCCGTTTTGTGCCTGAAAAATAGATTTATACTTGAAATCAAGAAGAGTTGAAAGGTTACAATCAGCTAGCAGATAGACATTACCGCCCTTGCCCCCGTCTCCTCCCGCAGGGCCGCCTTTATCCACATACTTTTCACGGCGCCACGCCACCATCCCGTTTCCGCCGGAACCTGATGTAACTTTGATTTTTGCTTTATCCAGAAACATTTATCAAAATTTTATTTATTAACCATAATATAATACAGCACACACAAAATCATTCAAGTATGGCTAATGGTCTTTAAGAAAAGCACACTCAGGGTCAATTAAATAGGCTTTTCCTTCATATATCCTGACCTGTCTTTCGTCCATATCCGTAGTTGCCATATATCCATTTTTTCTGATTTTTTTTAATACCTCATTAACTATAGCAATGTTAACACCTTCTTCTGTTCCTTCAGCCTGGATATAATAATAAATCCCGCCAATCTTTCCCGCATCAAAAATTGGCATATCAAACTCCGGTTCAAAATTTCTTCCCAGCATTTTAAAATTATTGGTCAAGCTTTCATAACCAGGCAACACGGGATAATTAGGTACGTTAGAAATTTTTAAAACTTCTTTTTTACCCGAATTCGGGTTATATCCAATATCGAAAACACAAGTGTTAAGACCATTATTCACAATTTTATATAACTTCCTGTCCCTTAAAGAAGGTATTTTATCGACACTATTAGCAAAATTTGCCATATAACCAAACATGGTTTTTTGAGTATGGTATATCGAGTATTTCTTATTAGTCAGTTTCCCGGATAGTTCAGAAAGTCTGTTTAATCCTTCTTTTACAGGTAAAGGCGTTGTTAAGCTTATATTTTTGAGTCCCGTTAACTTAGGTTTTTTGCTTCCAGGATAACTTTCATCAGAAAAATTATACCCGGGAATAGTAATCCCTTGAATTACAAGATCCGGACAGTTACTCCCTCTAAACAAAACTTGCCCGGCCGTATTTTTGTGAATACGGAAATTTTGATAATCTGCTACAATATAATTAGGGTTAATCATAAGTTTGTTCTCTTTAAAAACATTTTAGTTTTTCAAATAAGCTGAATAAAAAAAATTGTTATTTTAATTTTTTTTATAAAAACTTAACAAAAACACAAAAAAAATGATATTGAAAACTCTAAAACACACTTATCCCTAAAAAAACAGTTGTTAACATGAATTAAGTTTTGTGAACAAAAAGCAGGAAAAATATTGAAAATATGCTATTATTATTGTAGCAAGTGTTAAATTTACATTTATTTAATATTTGTTAATAAAAAAGGCGCTCTTTCACTCAGTTAGAAGAAATATGCTCAAGGCCTTTTTATAAAACTTAATATTTAGCCACCGGTTTGGCAATTTTATCTGACTAAATGTTTTTTAATAAATGGAAGCTTTATTTAATTTAATGTGGTCAGTTAGAAAGAAAGCCGGATTGGAAGGTGGTTATTATGTAACGTAATTAGAAGGAATTTCGGAGGACAGTAAGTAATGCCAGTAAAATCTGTCAATAATAGAAAGAAAAAAAGTGACAAGTCTTTTGAAGAATTAGTACACGACTTGAAAAACAGCAATTCTGAAAAAGTACGCTACAATGCTGCCAGGCTTCTCGGAGAAATGGGCCAGCCTGAAGCTGTTGAGCCTTTAATCGATGCTTTAAAAAACGATAAAAACGGTTCAGTAAGACTTTACGCAGCAAGAGCTCTTGGTGAGCTTAACGATTCCGAGGCGGTTCAGCCTTTAATCACTTCTTTAAGAGAAGATAGAAACGTAGATGTAAGAGTTCGTGCAGCTCGCGCTCTCGGCAGACTCGGCGGCGAAGAAGTCGTTATTCCCCTCGTGGAATCTCTTAACGATGAAAACAGCCAGGTTTGCATAACAGCAACTGACGCTCTTATTGAAATCGGCGATATTGCCGTAGACGCTTTAATCGGGTCTTTAACTCATGAAAAAGTAAACGTACGCTGTGATGCAACAAGAGCACTTGGTGAACTCGCCGATAAAAAAGCGGTGGATCACATTATTAAAATGCTTAAAGACGAGTGGGTTAACGTAAGAATTTATGCGGTAACTTCACTTGGAAAGCTCGGTGATACCAAAGCGGTTCCTGCGCTTATCGAAGTTCTTCAGAATGATTCTGAAAATGAGCTCGTAAGAGCTGGCGCAGCCGCAGCACTCGGGGTTCTTCGTGACCAGAGAGCTTTATTACCCCTCAGAGAGCTTATTATGAAAGCAGAAGAGTTAGGCGAGCTTGAAGATACCGCTTTAAAAGCTTTTAAGAAAATCATGGCCGCTAATTGGCAAAATATACCAGGCTCAGTGAATAAAAAAGCTTTAGGAAAATAATTGGTTTTTAAATCTTAAACAAAAAGACTCTCAGTTTCTGAGAGTCTTTTTGTTTATCTTTATATAAATTTAGCTGAAAACCTTTTATATTAGTGATCTTACTGGCAGGAAGAAATTAAAAATTCCGGAGAAGAAGTAGAAATAATAATCAATAAAAACAGGAAAAATGACCTTAAAAGGCAAGGATCAGAAGTTAAAATTGTAGATTTAATTTAATAATTAAGTTGACGACATTGGCGAGCTGCCCCCGCCATAGATGGGGCTGAAAGGCTGAGGCGAAGAGCCTTAGCCTGGAATGCCGTTTAATGCGGGAATAAGTTTTAGCCTGCAATATCTGCTCCTCGCAGCTGCTTCGATTCTTCACTCCCGTTCTTGCATGCGAGCTTTCAAAACAGATACGGTAATCTAGCCGGCAAACATAATAAGCAATAAGCCTAATTAATAAGTAGTGTGGATGACATTAAATCACTATCTTAGTTTTTAATACGTAAATGGTTGTATATTGCCTGTAAACTTTGACAAGAAGTAAACAAATTTTTATTATTATTAATTAGATGAACTAAAATCTTTTGGTTTAAAAATTAATGGATATTTTTATAAATCTGATTTCACCGATAAATATTATTTTTATAGGCATAATCATATACCTTACAATCGAAGACCTTAGAAGCTTCCGCTCAAGAAGTTACAGAAATTACAAGACCATAATATTCAGTGTCGGAATCCTGGGTACTTTTACGGGAATTTTCTGGGGATTGCTAAATTTTGACTCTCATGACCTGATGAGTATTCAAACCAGTATTCCTGAGCTTTTAGGAGGTCTCAGGACAGCTTTTATAACATCAATTGTAGGTATGATAGCGGCGCTGGCACTAACTTTTGCCCAAAAAAAGTTTTTCGATACCAGCTACAGCGAAGACAGCGCTGATATTTTAAGGTCAATAGAAATTAAGTTAAGCAGGATGGAAGACGTCCATAACATTTATGATGCAAATCTTGAATTATTAAAAGAAATCAGCAGCCTGAAAGACGATATTTATGATGTTAATAAAAAGATGTTGGATTCTTTACAAGAAAATTTTGAAAAAACAAATCAATCGCTTGACAATGCTATCAATAAGCTTTCAGAAGACTCTTCAAAGGAGATAGTAGGGGCTTTGGAGGGAATCATCTCCAAATTCAACACAAATATGATTGATCAGTTCGGCCAGAATTTCAAGGAATTTAACGAAGCGATAGGCAATCTTTTAAGCTGGCAGCAGAAATACAAAGACACCCTCGTGGAAATGAACAATAACCTCAATAGGGCGGTACAGGCAATCGAGTCTACCGATAATTCGCTTTCTTCCATTGCCGGCAGGAATGAAGAGGTACTCAGAGTATATGAAAAATTTGGGGAAATGATAGAAAGATCTGAACAGCAGGCTTATGAGATAAACACAAAAATTCTTGCGCAAATAGAGCTGCTTGAGGTTATCCAGAATGTGTTTGACAGCTCCAAGAACAAATTTGCATACTTTGTCAAAGAATTTTCAGATGGATCAAAGCACCTTCTTTCAGGTTTTGTGGAAACAAAAAATTCCCTTGACAACATCTCAGACCGAATAAACAACTCACTTGCCCGGCAATCAGAGAGCATGAAGAAACTCTCCGAACAGCTTGAAGAAGAGCTGCCCAAAACGCTTTCCCAGCTGGATAAATCCCTGAGCTCGCTTTCGGAAGGTTTTAAAAATGATTATAAAACTTTCCTTGAATACTACAAGCGGCTAATAGTAAGCCAGGAGTAGAAAGAAAGGGGGTAAACCATGAAAGAAGACGGTGGACAGCTGTGGCAGAGCATATCCGATATGATGTCAGCCCTTATGATGCTGTTTTTGTTTATTTCCGTGCTTTACATGCTTCAAACCCAGATAGAAAAAGCGAAAATGACGGAAGTTGCCCGGGCATACAATAAAACTGAAAAAAACCTGCATGAAAACCTTAAATCGGAATTTGGAAAAGACCTTGAAAAATGGAGCGCTTCTCTGGAGGAAGACAACACCATACGTTTTTACGCCCCGGAAGTTCTGTTCAAGCCGGGAAGTTCCGAAATCCGGCCTGAATTTGAGAGAATACTGGATGATTTTTTTCCTAGGTATGTGGAAATTTTAACAAATGAAAACTTTAAGGATAATATTCAGGAAATCAAGGTTGAAGGTCATACCTCAAGTGAATGGGGAGGCGCAAAATCCTTTGACTCCCGATACCTGGCAAACCTTAACCTTTCCCAGGAAAGGTCTTTTGAGGTGTTGAAATACTGTTTTTCAGTGACAATGGATAAAGAGGAAAAAGAATGGCTGAAAGGTCTTTTCAGGGCGAACGGCTTATCTTTTGCCAAACCTATCCTAAATGAAAATGGTAATGAAGATAAAATAAAATCAAGAAGGGTTGAATTCAAGGCTGTCGTAAAAAGCCGGGAAAAAATCCAGGAAATCCTGGAGCTTGCCGAATGAGTGAGGAAAAAAAATCTATTTTCACGGATTTCGCTAATTTTTCCAGGGCCGTAAATTCCATAAAAGAAGAAACGGCAATAATTACCCGGCTTTACAAGCTGAGCACGGAGGGGATTTATACCAACCTGGAAGATATAGCAATTACCCATACCGGAATTTATACTGTCTTGCCGGAAGGAGTCATTAAAAAAGTAGCTCTTTACAACCCGGAAGCAGAAACGGATAAAGAGCCCAGGTATCACGTATTTCTATGCGACAGCTTAAAAAACACTCTTAATTTATTAAAAGCGGAAAGCCAGGAAAAATTTAAAATAGCAAGGAGAAAAGACCAAAAATTCAATCTTAAAATAATAGAAAAATTTAAGAACACATATTTTCAGGATAAAAAACTAAATATCTGCCTATTTTGCTTGCGGCGCTATAATGCTTTGATTGGAGGAACAACCGAGATCAAGGCCGAAGAATTTAAACTGGCGGATTTCCTGATAAACCCTGATTATTTTACATCTTCGTCAATATTTAATTTTGATTATGACCAGGTTCCCGGAGGATATGAAAAAAGCTGGCAATCAATAGCCGAGCTTGCAAAAGCTAAATACAACCACACATGCCAAAAATGCGGTTTTGACTGCCGGGATAAGTATTTCAGAAAGTTTTTGCAGGTACATTATTCTTCTGAGGAAATAAGCGGAAAAAGAATAGATAAAATAACCCCGGTTTGTATCAGGTGCCATGCGCAAGAAGAAGGTCATGGTGATATCAGTAAAGTAAAAGAGTACCAGGATTTTGCCGTTCTTCTAAAGAGCCAGGGTAAATCTAAATAACCCCAATCTCTAATTAGCCAAAAGCCAGGATATGACTGAGCAATATTTGTTTGCGAAGCGGGAGCGTAAAATGGTCCGGCTTTGCCGGTCATTTTA
>JANQIY010000184.1 GCA_028281965.1 Candidatus Gastranaerophilales bacterium | reverse complement strand
AGGATATGACTATGCAACATTTGCCAAAAAATTATAGAGAATCGAAAAGAGGCGCGAAGCAGGCGAAATGGACAGCGAAACAACGTGCAGTCCCTGCTTCGCAAGCTGTCCGCATTTCGCAGCGGAGCCTCTTTTCCTCCTTTAGGGTGGCTGTGCGCGGCAGCGGGAGCTAACGCAGTAGCTCATTCAGGGTTTTGGCAAATATTGCATGTATGCAATTAGAGATTCGAGTTAATTACCTGTTTAGCAAAATAAGATTCGTAGTGTAAAACCCGATAAAAACCAGTAAAATCCCGATAATGTTACTTACAGCTATATTTAACGCTAAAAATGAAATTTCGCCATTTTTAAGGAAATAAAAATTCTCAAGCGCAAAAGTTGAAAAAGTGGTAAAAGAACCAAGCAGGCCTATGAAAATGAACATTTTTAAATTGGGGTTTATACCAAATTTATCAACAATTCCCCATACAATCCCAATAATAAAACAGCCAATAAGATTTACTGCTATGGTCCCCCAGGGAAAAACCGTTCCTGTGAGTTTTAGGGTTAATTCCACAATAAAATACCTTAATAAACTGCCTATCGCTCCGCCAAGCGCTATCATTATAAGACCATGCATTTATATCACCTTTCTAATCCTGCAAAATTAATACTTTATCTCTCTAAGAAATTCAGCGCTTTGCTCCGGTATTGCAATATTAATATACATGCCGGTTCCCAGCTCAAACCCGGCCATAATCGTCATTTTAGGGATTAATTCCATATGCCAGTGGTAAAAATTATCAGTACTTTCCCGTGTCGGGGAAGTATGAATAAAGTAATTATAAGGGGGATTGTCCAACCCTTTGTAAATTTTATAAAGAACGGCTTTCCATACTTCAGCAAGGCTTTTAAGCTGCCCTTCGGTAAGTTTATGATATGAATCGCTGTGAAATTTGGGCATAACCCACGTTTCAAACGGGGAACGGGATGCATAAGGAGCAAAAGAAAGAAATTCATCATTTTCATAAATTATTCTTGTTTTGTCATCCAGTTCGTTTTTAACCATATCGCAATAAACGCAGCGTTTATTTTTTTTGTAATACTCTCCGGCGCCGTCAATTTCCGCCTGAATAACAGGAGGTACAACAGGAGTAGCGATTATCTGGCTATGCGGGTGCGATAAACTTGCTCCCGCAGGGGTTCCATTATTTTTAAACATTGTGACATACCTGATGGAAGCCTCCCGGGCAAGAGTAATATATCTTTGTTTATAGGCCTTTAGCAATAACTCTATTTGCTGTTGGGGAAACAACGCTGTATTAAGTGAATGATGAGGGGATTCTATAACAACTTCCGCCTTCCCATGGGCATAGCAGCAGGTTTTCAGGGGATTGTCATTATCTATGCAAAACTCATCATCAAGGTTAAGGGCAGAAAATTTATTGGTAACAACCCTCAACGTCCAGCCTGAAGAGTCGGGGGTTCCTGGTTTTTCCCGGTAAGCCAGCACTTCATGCGGTGTAGTATGTTCATTTCCGTAGCAAAAAAAACAGTCGGGACTATAATCCTCACCATCTGAGCTGCCGGTATTAACCATAGGCTGTTTATGAGGACGTTTTGCCCTTTCTGTTGCTATTATTGTCCAATCTCCCGTAATCGGGTTTCTTCTCATTTCCGGCATATATTCAAGCTGTATTTATTTATGAACCCTACAATTAGAATAACATTTATGTGATTTTTTTGAAAATCCCTTGTCTTCCTGAACTGATAATCCTTAAGCTGTCATTGCAATGACAGGCTTTGTAATTCCGTAGGTTAACCCTTAAGAAATAATCCTTGCCGGAATTTTTACTCCTTACTTGCTATAACAAACATTGCTTTAGTATCATCTCCTATTAACTCAGCCCTTTGAACGACAAAATTACATTTTTCAACCATTTCTTTTAAACTTTTTAAAGTCATAGGTGTTGATATTTTAGGAGGTGAACCGAATTTTTCCAAATAACGCTCAAATAAAAAGCTTACATTTTCAGGTGTCATTCCGTCAGTTGTAAACGATATTAATATAAGTCTGCCATTGTTTTTAAGAATTCTGTAAGCCTCAGATAGAGCTTTTTCAGGTTTTAGTATAACGTGGATTAAATTTCCCATAAATACTGAATCAAAAAAGCTATCATTGTATTTGGTTTCATAACAATCGGAGCATTCTAATTTAATATTGTTAAATGATTTCAGTTTGTCTTTAGCAACATTTATCATTTCATCAGAAATATCTGTTGCTAAAATTGTGTCAGCGTTTTTTGCTATAAGTTTGGTGTATTTTCCGTTTCCGCAACCTAATTCAAGCGTTTGTCCCAGATCTTTTATTTCGCTCAAATATTTTTCTATTATCCTGCTCGTAGATTCCCCTACAATAAAATCTTGACGATCATCAAAGTCCTTTGCGATTTTAGACCAATCTTTTTCTTCTGACATATTGCACACTCCTTAATTTTTTTTATTTATTAACTATAATATAGCCTTAAGTTTTTTGATTTCAAAAATAAACCCATCAATAGCCAGGTAGGCTAACAGTATTGTTAGAATAGAATTGTAAGGCAAGCCTAACATTTTATCAACCTACAATCAAAATCTAATAAAAGCTCTAAGTAAATCGAATTGCTAATTAACTCGAGTCGCGAATTAGCTTAAAAGCAATTATAACAAGGTTTTAAATGGAGTTAAAATTTTAATTTTATTGAAATAAATTTTGCAAAATCATAAATAAAAACAGGGGC
>JANQIY010000165.1 GCA_028281965.1 Candidatus Gastranaerophilales bacterium | reverse complement strand
CTATCCGGCAAACATAATAGACAATAGCCCTGACTAAATAGAACCCGCATCAGATACGAGGGTGACACTTACGTAAAAACTTTTTCAATCTTCCTTATAAGCAAGCGGCAAAAATTCTTACGCGATTGTGTCATGTTTATTCATTGTGTCATCCCGCACCCGGGAAGAATGCCCTTGCGTCAGGCCCGGGGTGACACCGCTACCGGATTTTTTACCTGTTCCTATTGCCTAAACCGTAATTTTCCAGTGTGCTGTCTATAAGTTTTATCATTTTGTTTCTAATTGGTTTTGGGTATATCAATTCACAGTTTTCTCCATATTTAAGCAGTCTTTGTAAAAGAAAATCAATATCTTCAGAATATGAAGTCACTGTAATTTCTCCTGCTTTGAGAGATATTTCGCTTATTTTTTCGTTTTCATAAGGCCTGTATACTTTTGCCAGTTTATTTCTCAGCTTAAAAATAACCGGGCATAAAGCCTGCCCTTCCCCGGAAATTGACGGCAGCTGCCTTATATGGGTAATATCTGCGATGTTTACGGAATTATTTTGCCCGGCAACCAGGTCATAATATGAAATTTTAACGTTATTTGCTTCATATTTTATCTTCTGAAGCCTTGCCAGCGCAAATGCCTCTTCCCGGCCTCTATCCGGTTTATACTTTAGCTCCACTCTCTGGTTTTCAATTATATATTGTTCGATTTTTTTAATTAAATCAGAATATTCTCTAAATTTGTTAATAATTTCATCGTATATCTTAACTTCAAGTTGTTCGTTTAAGTTTGTAACCTGCTCTTGCGGCATATACCTTACAAGTTTTTCAATAAAAGAATTGAAGTTTTTAATATATTTATCCTGTTGAAGAGAAATTGAATAGTTCTTTAACAAAGCTAAGGTGGTGATTTCTTCGTCGGAAAAATTTATTTTAACAGGGGCTTTTTTTAATACATAGCGGTAATTACTGGATGCGGTAGGCCTTTCTATAATATATCCGGCTGTTCTAAGAGTGTTGATGTATTTCACAATAACATCTTTTGAAAAATACCTTGCCACTTCAGGTTCTTCTGAAAAGACAAAGTTTAACTCATCTATACTCATATTTTTTTCATTTAACTTTAGCAATAATAACAACACTCTATAAGCCGTTGAGCTAATTTTTAGTTTTTTACCCATATCAGACGCTATCTTTTTCATTATATAACTGACGTATTGTTTTAAGTTTATTTTCCACTTCAGACCTGATTTCCTCAGGGTGAAGAACCGTGCATTTATCACCGTATGATAATACTTTTTGGAAAAAATTGAACTTATTTGTAACAGCGGCTTCTATAAGAAGTTCATTATTAGCTTTGCTTATTATTGATTCATTTTCAGAAATTTCAGATGAAAGGGGAAAACTGTCCTTAAGCTTGTATTTAACAATTATCGCCATGGGTTTAATCTCGTCCGTGCTGTGCAGGTTTACTGATTTTATATCAAGAATCCTGTCAATGCGTAAAGACATAGACGCCTCGATTTTATTGTTATAACCCCATAAATAATACGCCCCGTTTTCTATAGAAAGCTTTTCAGCTTTTATAGTTATATTTTTTCCACCTGATGCAGGGGAATCATAGACTAAAGTTATAATTTTCTGATGTTTGCAGTACATTTCAAGTTGTTTGATTTCCTGAAAGAAATTTTCAACGCTGACCTCTCTTTTTAAAGCTGTTTTTTTAGCTGACATAAAAAATTTTTTAGTCTCCGGGGTAAAGTAATTAAGGAGGTTATTAAAAATCCTGTCGGTTTCAAGAGCTGTTTTCCAGTCTCCCAGGGTTGAAATAAATTTCCTGATTTCCGCAAGCGTGTTTATTTCATCTTTTGATAAATGCAGCTTGAAAGGGGGAGATTTTAAAATGTATTTATAACCATTTTTCTTGGTAGGTCTTGAGATTTCACAGCCAAGAAACCTTAATGTATTTAAATATATACAAATTGTATCCTTGGATAATTCCCGCTCTTCACCAAGTTCATTTTTAAATTCATTATTTATTTCTTTATCATTACAAGGCTTTTTTAATAATAAGTTTAGAATAGTGATTATCCTAAAAGCTGTTATACTTATATTATCCAGTTTTGAAAGCTTGTTTTTTTGAAATTCTTCTTTCATTGTAAGTTTATATAACTCATTGTAAGTTTATATAATTCTTTTATAGAAAAAACACTACAAATTACAAAGAGTATATCATATACGAGTATAAAGAATGGGAATACCGGCTCACTTTCTTGCTATGTATTTTCGGTTTTTAATGTTTTGTTTCATAAAACATTAAAATTTCAATTTTTCAGAAAAAGGAAAGTATTAATTTTATATAAATTGAATTTATGTTAAGGAAGGTTGAAAAATACTCAGGTATTTTTTCCGCATGAAGCAGACTACAAAAATTCTTAGCCACCGCCTTTGCGGCGCCGAAGAATTTTTTCCGCTGTCCTTATTTGAAGCAGACTACAAAAATTCTTAGCCACCGCCTTTGCGTTGCCGAAGAATTTTTTCCGCTGTCCTTATTTGAAGCAGACTACAAAAATTCTTAGCCACCGCCTTTGCGTTGCCGAA
>JANQIY010000134.1 GCA_028281965.1 Candidatus Gastranaerophilales bacterium | reverse complement strand
CAGCGCCGCCTGCTTCGCGCCTCTTTTCGATTCTCTATAATTTTTTGGCAAATGTTGCATAGTCATATCCTGGCTTTTGGCTAATTAGCAACTCAAGTTGATTTTTTTGCAAAAACAAAAATATGTTTCTGATTATTACAATTTACTGAAAAACACTTTAAAAAAAACAAAATATAGGGAATAATAAAAATACTAAAAACAAAAATATATTTCTGTTTTTAAGAAATAAAGTATTTAACCGGTGCGTAAAGTTTTGATTTACTTGAAAGGATGGAAGCTTATGAGAAAAAGAAAAGGTTTTACATTACTCGAATTAATGATTGTTGTAGTCATTTTAGGTGTTCTTGCGCTTATTGCGGTTCCATCGTTGCTTAATGCGGTAGAGCAGTCAAGGCAATCAGCCGTTTTAGGCAATGTAAGCGCCGCGTCATCCTCAATCGCAAGCAGGCTGGCTATAGGACAAGCAGTAGACGCTGCTCTCGTAGCTGAATTAAACGCTACATCCGATAACCCCTACGGCGGAGCCAATGCATTTGTATTTGGAGCCGCTTGTGGAGCCGGAGAAGTTGGTATCCAGGTTAATGCCGGTACCGGAGCGGTTACTGTTGACGGATGTGACGGCGGTGCTAACCAGTTAACACAGAAGGTGTTACTTCCACCTGCAGACTCAGCCATAAATTTATAGCCCCTATTCTTAATTAAATTAGCCCTTTACAGCAGGTTTATACCTGCTGTTTTTTTTTATTAACTTTACCCGTTACAAATTTTACTTTGTTGAAAAAAACCTTTAAACTCTTTGTATTATGGAAAAAATGTCTGAAAAAAGTACTGATAACAGTCATTTCTATGAATATTTATCAGGCTATATAGAATACATCACCATTGAAAGAGGGCTTTCTGAAAATACTGAGCAGGCTTATAGAAGAGACCTTGTCTTTTTTATTGAATTTCTTGAAGATAGCCAGGTATATGATTTTGAGGGAATAAACAGGTTTATTCTTAATTCTTTTATAAAAAAACTGAGGGATTCAGAGTATGTAACCACCAGTATTACAAGGAAAATAGCTTCCTTAAGAGGCTGGTTCAGATGGATGGCCGCAAATGAGCTTGTTGACCATGACCCCACGCTTAGTATAGAGCAGCCTAAAGTCGATAAAAAACTTCCAAAGGTCTTGACTATGGCAGAAATGGAGAAAATTTTTTCCCGGAAACTCTCTTTGAGGGAAAAAATCATAGTTGAGCTTTTATACGCCGCTGGATTGCGTGTTTCCGAGCTGGTTAACCTTGACATAAACAACATAAACCTCGAAAACAGTTATTTAAGGTGTTTTGGCAAAGGTTCAAAGGAAAGAGTGCTTCCTATAGGCAACAAAGCTGTAGCATGCCTGAAAAAATACTTAAAAGAGAGGGAATTAATACTTAAGAAATTTAAAATAAAGACTCCGGCATTCTTTTTGAACGAAAAAGGAGGAAGGATTAGCCGCCAGGAAGTTTATAAGATAATTTCCGGGCTGGGGGAGGTTGTTAATAAACGCATAACTCCTCATACTATAAGACATAGCTTTGCCACGCACCTGCTGGAAAACGGGGCTGATTTAAGGGTTGTCCAGGAGTTGTTGGGGCATTGCGATGTATCTACTACCCAGCTGTACACGCATGTCAGCAAAAAACGCCTTAAAGAAGTTTATTTTGCCATTAACAATGATATGTAGTGCGCTGATATATTAATCATAGAGGGTAATCTCACCCCGCACCTGTCTAAGGGGATAAGAAAGAATTCTTACGCATTTTGTTATGCTTGTTTAAGGAGTAAACAATAAAAACTTAAGTGTTTTTAAAATTTTCAAAAATTCATTCTCCCTCCACCCATCCAATTTTTTCTTTGGTCTCGCTTCCCTCC
>JANQIY010000133.1 GCA_028281965.1 Candidatus Gastranaerophilales bacterium | reverse complement strand
TTTACACACGCCATTTTCCGCCACATCTGCTTTAACTGTAAAATTTCTTTCTACAGCAACTTTTCCGCAAGATGGGCACTTTGTATCTGATTTCCCGGGGATGTTTCCGGGGTATATAAAGTTAAGACCTTCTTCTTTTCCTATTTTTTCAGCTTTATAAATAGTTTCAACCGGAGTAGGAGGCAAATCCATAAGCCGGTAGCAGGGAAAAAACCTTGTCACATGCCAGGGCGTATTTTCGCCAAGATTGTGCGCTATCCAGCGGGCAAGGTTTCTGAGGTTTTCTTCGCCGTCGTTTTTAGTGGGGATGATGTTTGTCACGGTTTCAATATGCAATCCCAGCTCTTTAGCCCGCAAAGTAGTTTCAAAAACTCCTTTTGCGCTCTTAACACCGCAAATTTCCCGGTAAAACTCGTCCTCAAAGCTTTTTAAATCTGCTCTAAAAGCGTCAAGATAAGGGGCCATCAGCTCAAGAGCCTCGATTGTCATAAACCCGTTTGTTATGTAAGCTGCGTAAAGGCCTTTTTCCCGTGCAAGTTTTCCTGTATCCATAGTGTATTCCAGCCATATAGCAGGCTCATTATAAGTCCAGCAGACGCCCTGGCAATTATATTTCTCTGCAATTCCCACAAACTCATCCGGTGTAATAAAATGAACGGCTTCTTCCTTGAATGATTGTGAAATATTCCAGTTCTGGCAGTGTTTACACCTGAAATTACAGCCCCATCCCCCTACAGAAAACACTTTTGTCCCGGGGTAAAAGTGATATAGAGGTTTTTTTTCTATAGGATCAACAGCCACAGAGGAAGCAATTCCATAGGTGTTCAACTCCATCTCCCCGCCGATGTTTTTCCTTGATAAACAACGCGAAACCTTACCTTCAGGGATTACACACCTGTTGTGACATATATTGCAGCGGACAGCTCCTTTTTCAACTTTTTCCCATAATACAGGTTTTACTTTTGCCATTCCGGCATCCTCCTGATTCTCAGCCGGCTAATATTATACACCCTCAAACAGAATCTTGAGAAAACTGCCTGAGTATCTCTCCAAGCCATTTTCTGCCGGTTAAAAAGCTTTGCCAGTCAATTTTTTCATCCGGGGAATGAATATCCCTGAGGTTAGCAACGCCGATTATCACAGGAATGAACGATTCCATGCGTTTATTTTGTTTTTCATTAGAGAGAATATGTGTCTCTGCCCCCGCATGAAATGATGACGGCACGGAATTTATGCCGCAATTTTTTCCCGCTTTCATAATCACCCGGGGCAGAAAGTCGTCATCATTCCTTGCAAATATTGGTATATGGTATTCTACGTCAACATCTATCTTTATTAAGCCTTTATATTTATCATTTAAAGCACCAGCCCGGCTTTGTACAGTTTTAATTAGCTCCTGCTCGTTTTGCGGGTCTGAACTTCTTAAGGAATAAGCGGTTGCTGCCTCTGAAGTTATGGTATTTAATGCGGCTGAACGGTTTATGGTATCTATAACACGGCAGGAACCATATTCCCCGGGGATGGGCTTACCCTCCAACGCCAGGCTGTAAACATCTTTCAGCATTTCAGAAATAAAGGTACCGGCTGCCCCTCCTATGCAAACTCCTGCATTAATCGAGGTTATGACTCCTTTTTGAGGATCATATTTATACACTCCCTGCGGAATACCTGATGCAAATTCTGATAATACCTTAACAGCGCTGATCCTGCTTTTTTCATGAATGTTTACCCCTGAATGCCCGCCTTTTCCCCCGTGGACTTTTACAAATATGTTGGTAAACCCTGCCCCTTCATCATTGAGCTCGCCTAAAGCATCTCCATCAACTATTATGGCGTATTTTGATTCCAGCCCGGAAGTGTCCAGCCTGCGTATTCCTGTCATGCCCTTTTCTTCATCACGGGTAAAAGTAATTTCTATGGGGGCATGCTCTATAGGCTCATTAGAAGAGACAAGCTCTATCGCAAGATCAAGGATTGCAGCGGCTCCGGCTTTATCATCCGCCCCGAGAGTCCGGGTCTTGTCGGTTTCAATATATTTACCGTCATCAGAAACCCTTGTTATGACTTCCTCAGACCCTCCTACAACATCCATATGAGCTGATAACAGCAGCGGCTGGACATCTTTATACCTTCCGGCCCCCGGGATCCTTGCAATTATGTTTTTGTAATCATCATATTCTGCGGTAATATTGTTTTCCCGAAATATCTGCATTATCTTTTCCGCCACGGCAGCTTCTTTTAAAGGAGGCGACGGAATTTCGCAAAGCTCCAGGAATAGGTTTAAAAGCCCGTGTTTTTGTCTTAATTCTTCAGTATTCATAATCATTCTCTTAGTTAACCAATTTTAAGTTATAATATAACTCAAGTTGCTACGTATAAATTTTTTCAAAATGCCCGCCACTCCTCTGGAGGAATGAAAAGGCTCCGGGCAAAATGAGCTAAAATGCCGCTCCTGCTTTGCAACCTCTTTTAATTCATATACATTTTGAAAAAATTTTGTAATTTTAAATAACGAAATTTTTATAGGTGGCAACTTGAGTTTATAATATACTAAAAATTAAACCTGTACATTTGCCGGTCAGTATTAATTTTTTATACAGATATTTTTTTTGAAAGTTTCTTTTTCAGCTTTTATTCTATAATATTGTGGAGTATAGCTTTAATTAGAAAAAAGAGTGGAGATTTACCGATGAGTGAGTATGTTTTTAAAATGAAAAAAGGTGATATCGAAATTGAGTTAAAATCCGATGATTCCAAGTTTATCGAGGACCAGCTTGATAAATGGAGAGATGCGCTCGTAAAAGAAGACTAGCAGGAGATTTTAATGTCATATTACAGCTTCAAAATCAGAAAAGACAAATTTGAACTGTCAGTTGTTTCAGAAGACAGGTACTTTGTCATTACCCAGTTTGATAAGGCTTATCGTGAGCTTCTTGAAAAAAAACCCGCCGAAACCAAACGCTCAAAACCGCAAGAAATTAAAACCGAACTTCCTGTGCAAACCAAAAAAGAAGCTGTAAAACCAGTAAAAGAGGAAAAAATTCCTACCGAAACACCTGCTCCCCATTCAAAAGAAAAAACCGAAGAAATAAATCCCGTTGAAGAAACCATCCCGGAAAAAGAGGTTTTACCGGGAGATGAACCGGCAACACCCGTCTCCTTAAAGGAAGAAGACGCTCCGGAAGATGAAAATGAGGAAACCCCGGCATTTGAAGAGCTGGAAGAAACTAAAAACCAGGATAAGGTTGAGGAAGAACCCGTTAAAACTGAAAAAGAACCTGATGTTCCCGGAAAAGAAGTAAAAGAAGAGCCGAAAGAAACTGCTTTGGAAACTGAAGAAGCGGTTGAAAATCTTGCATCGCCCCCTGAAACTGAGGAAATTGAAACAAAAGAAACTGAAATCGAAGCTTTGAAAGATTTATCTGTTGATAAAGATTTGGAAGATAAGGAAGAACCTGCTTTAACAGACGAAGAAAAAGAGGAAGAGGCTGTTAAAACTGAAACTGACGATGATTTTCAAAAAATTATCGACAAAAAAATGAAGGAAGAAGCGGCAGGCCCTGCTGAATCTCCTACTCCTGCGCAAGAAACGCTTGAGGAAAAATCAGGAAAAGAGCCTGAAAAAGAAGATTCCGCCGAGGAAAACGAAGAAGAGGAGATGCTGGAAACTTTAAAGGAAAATTTTGAGGAAAAGCCCGCTAAAAATACAAAAGTTTATGATATCCTCCAGGAAAAGCTGGCATCAATTCCGGAAGAAGAGAAAAACAGGCTAAACTTAAATAGAAACAAGTCTTCAGAGAAAAATAAACCTGATACAGCGCTTCGTTTCAAAGGACTTGATGATTTAATATATTTAAAAAAGCCTCAAACAAAGCTTGATTACTTGCTAGTTACTTCTTATTTCCTGAAAGAAAATGAAAACAAAGAGAGCTATTCGCTAAAACAAATTAATTCAAAGATTATTCCGAAGATTAAAGAGCCGATTGACCATTCTGTAATACATGAATCAATAGCGCACGGTTATTTTGAGGTGGTTCCTGACGAATCTTCTGATATAACAGAATATACGATTACGGAAGAAGGCATAGATTACCTGTTAAATGAGCTTTAATGAGAAAAAAAAAGTTGTAGTTGCTATGAGCGGAGGGGTTGACAGTAATGTAACCTCTCATTTATTGATTAAACAGGGCTATGAAGTAATCGGCCTGACGGCGATTATGTTTGACGCGGGTGAAAGAATTGCTCAAAACGCGGCCAGAACCTGTCAAACAGTCGGTATTAAGCATGAAGTCCTGGATTTAAGGGAAGATTTTAAAAATACGGTTATAAATTACTTTGAAGAAAGCTATAAGCTCGGTTTAACCCCAAATCCCTGCGTTTTTTGCAACAGGAAAATAAAATGGGGCAAAATGAAGGAATTTGTGTTTAACAGGTTGGGAGCTGATTTCTATGCAACCGGGCATTATGCAAGAATAGCGGAATATGAAGGAACATACCGGTTATACAGGGCGTCTGACCCGGCCAAAGACCAGAGCTATATGCTCTACGCCCTTACGCAGGAAGACCTTGCCGGAACGCTCTTCCCGCTGGGCGGGCAGCCAAAGTCAACAACCAGGGAAATTGCCGGGGAAAATGACATTACTCCGGTTGATAACCGGGAAAGCCAGGATGTATGCTTTATCCACCCGCCTGAAACCACTTCATCATACCTGACAAAACGGTTTAAAGAGCAGCAGGGCGACATAGTCGAGTTTAAAACCGGTAAAATCCTTGGAACACATACAGGAGTTTATAATTACACAATCGGCCAGCGAAAAGGAATAAGGGTTTCGGCTTCCGGGCCTTTATATGTAATTTCCCTTGACCCTGCCCAAAACAGGATTTATGTAGGAAGTAAAGAACATTTATCGTCAAGCTGTTTTGAAGTAAGCGGCGTTAACTGGCAGCAGCCGGAGTTTGCCGGAAAGGAAAGTTTTCCCGCAATGGTAAAAATTCGCTATAACTCGCCTGCCCGGAGGGCAAGTATTATTAATCTTGATAATAACAAAGTCAGGGTAGAGTTTGAGCAGCCAAAATCCGCCATAACCCCTGGTCAGGCAGCAGTTTTTTACGATGAAAATAATGAATACCTGCTTGCAGGAGGGACTATCGGCAAACATCCGGCCTTATCGATAATGCCTGCCCAGGTTTGATATGTTTATTAAACTTCTGTAAACCTTTTTCAGGTTAATCTTTGACACCTAAAGCGCTTATGATATTATAACCATACGTCAAATGCAGTGTAGGAAAAAGATTCGTAACTTTTGACGTTGACGGTAAAATCCGCAAACAGGGGAACAACGGTGAAAATCCGTGACTGTGCCGCAACTGTAAGGGGTCGGCAACAAAAAGGAGAATTAAGTCCTGCCCCGAGTCAGAATACCTGTTTGTTTGGAAAAAAGTCTTGCGAGCACAAGAGAGGAGCTAAATGAGCGGATATACTTGATTTAAAAACTGTTGCTTTTCTTTAAAAGCAGTTTTTTTGTTTTTTGGAATAAAAATTCACTAAGACGCAGTATGATTTAAACTGCGGGGAGTTTAACGTGTCAATTAATTTGGTAAAACCGGGAAATAATTCCGCTAATTCAGGATATAGCGCTCACATGGCGCATATAACCGGGAGTCAGAATGCCCGGCCGCCTATACAGGGAAATAACCCCCTTCAACAGGGAGTAAAATGCCCCCATGGTTACCCGGGAGGATGTCCGATATGCCTTGGAAAAACCGGCGGCGGCGGTGGTGGAGGCAATGACACCAAAAAAAGAGTGGGAATGTCCTGGGGAGAAGCATATTACGTCTATAATATGATTCAGAAAAACAAAATGAACGCCAGGGAAGATAAGCATTTATCTGAAATGGCAAGACAGAGGCTGCAGATGCTTGAAAAACTTCAGTCGACAGGTCTTTACCAGGCGTTTATTGCTTTAAAAAACAGGGCTGTAGAACTTACCGCAAAGTTAAAAACAGCAGTTTTACACGCCGGCATGGCAATTGACAGAGCCGTTGTCAAACCGGCTTTAGAAACGGTTAACAGGGTTATAAACACCTTAAATCAGACTGTGGCAAAGCTGGCAGGGGTTATAAACAAGTTAACCGCAATGATTGGGGAAAGATTAAAAATTACGGCTGAAACCGTCAGGGATAATATAAGGAAAATGATAGCCCGGCTGCGGGAAACCGAATTTTTAAGCAGGCTGATGGCAGTGTTTAACGATAAAAGACATCTTTTTCAAGACCTTTTGCTTAGAAAAATAGAATCTTTAAAGGAAAAAATAGAAAAATTTACAAATATAATTTCATTTTTATCAGGCGAAGAACCGGATAAGAAGGGAAAAAAGAAAAACAGGGTAAAAAATAAAAAGAAAAAACTAAAGAGGGTAAGTGAAGTTACATGTTAAATAGCGCTCAGCAATCGATAAAATATGGGCATAATGAAGTTCTAAAGGCAGAAACAGGCAGCTCAAGAACTGATAAGATGATGAGGACAACCAAACAGGGCATTGTTACGGAAACGTTTATAAGCAACAGGGAAAGCGAAAATTCTATTTTTAAAGATACGCCATTGCCTGCAGACTTAAGAAAAAGCTTTCAGGAAAAGGAGCAAGCCGAAAAAAGACGGGAAAAATCAGCGGATAAACAGTTTTTAGCTATGATAGGCATTCCTCTTGTGGTTTTAGGGGCAGGCGCGCTTGTTACAGAAATCATGGCGGGAGTTTTTAAGAAAAAACTGCACCCCGGACTTCCCGGAAAAAGTGCGGAAAATAATAGTTTATCAAAACTTTTTGGCGGAATTAAAAAACTGTTCACCGATCCGGAAAAAGGGCCTGTAATCCCGCCCCAGATGAACCTGACAAAAGAGACCGAGTTTGCCGCATATGAAGCCCTGCGCGATCCAAACCTGAAAAAAATGCTTGGCGCCACTGCGGTATTTACTTATACAGCCGCCGCATTTGTGCTTAAAAGTACTGTTGACGGCCTAAAAGATATATGGGTAAAGCAAAACGAAGCTGATATCCGGAGAAATTTCCAGGAAAAAATGATTGATATAGAAACCAGGAGTTTTGCCGGCAAAAAACAAACCGTAAGATACCTTCTGGATAGAAAAACCAAAGAACTGGACAGCATAAATAAAGCTAGAAACATTGCTTTCACCGGAAATAAAGAAAAAGAACACGAACAAAATGAATCAAATTCAGGAATTAAACCTTTCTATGTTGTCACAGGCCTGGCAGCAGTAGGAGCTTCTGTATTGCTGATAAGAAAAACCCTCAAAAACATAAGAGAAATTGGAAAAACAATAGAAAAAGCCGCTGAAAAAATACCGAAACAGGCTAATAAGAAACCGGGCTCTTCATCATGGGCTCCGGTTCACGGTATGTATGGCGATCCTAACGGAAGACCGACCGTTTTCGGGATTTTAAACGATGCGTCCGCACATGTTTATAATATGTTTATGAACCCTTCCAAATTCACCGGCCTGCTTGCGACAGGAATGTCAGCTGTAGCGGGAATCGGCTATGCAGGGACAAAGTTCGTAGACGGTAACAGGGAAATTCAGGTTAAAAAAGCAAATGCCCAAATTGACCTTGATATGAATGATAAACTGGTGCCTGTTGAGTTGGAAAACTTCCTGAAAAAGAAAGAGGCAGCTGTAAGTCCCTTAATTAATGACTATAAAACCTACTCAGACAGTCATTCTGAAGATATGGAGGGATTAAAATCAAAATATAAAATTATTATAAACGAAATTAAAAACGGCCCGCCCTTTATTTACGACTAAAATTTCAGTTTTTACATAATAAATACCCAGGTTAGTTACGAAAAAATTTTTTGTCACCTGTTTATGTCCGGTATTCGGCGTTAATTTTTACGTATTCATAGCTTAAATCGCATCCCCATGCTGTTGCTGAGGCCTCGCCTTCTTCAAGAGTCATTATTATCCGGATTTCTCTCTCTTTTAAAACCTTTAAAGCTTCATTTTCATTGAAATTAACAGGTTCTCCATGGATTAGTGTGCTAAAATTTCCTGCATTGCTTGAAAATTCTATGCTTGATTTTGTGTAATCAAACTTTACGCCTGAATATCCGGCTGCGCACATTATCCTTCCCCAATTGGCATCATTTCCAAACATAGCTGTTTTGCATAAATTGGAGTTAATAATTGATTTTGCAATCTTTCTGGCATCATCCTTATTTGCTGCGCCCTTAACTTCCACTTCCAAAAACTTGGTTACGCCTTCACCGTCCATAATTATCTGCTTTGCAAGATATAAATTGACCTGTTCAAGGGCTTTTTTAAATTTTAAATAATCCTCATTTTCGGAATTTATAACAGGATTGCCGGCCTTGCCATTGGCAAGCGCAATCACCATATCGTTTGTGCTGGTATCCCCATCCACAGAAATCATGTTATAAGAGTCATTAACGGTTTCCTGAAGGGCTTTTTGTAACAGGTTTTGCTCTATTTCGGCATCAGTTGTTATAAAAGCAAGCATGGTAGCCATATTAGGGTGAATCATGCCTGAACCTTTGGCTATAGCACCGATTTTAACTATTTTCCCTCCAATCTCAAATTCCAAAGCAATTTCTTTTATGAACTTGTCAGTAGTCAAAATCCCAAGAGCGGCATTTCCCGCTGATTTCCGGTCCCTGTCAAGAGTCGGGGTAAGCTTTTTAATACCCTGTTCAAGGATTTCCATCGGTAGCTGAATCCCGATAATCCCTGTGGAAGCGACAAGAACCTCATGTTTATCGGCATTTATACATCCTGCATAGATTTCCGCCATTAATTCCGCGTTTTTTATTCCCGTTTTCCCGGTACATGAGTTTGCAATCCCGCTGTTTATCACGATTCCTCGGATTTTACAGGATATACGGCTCTGATTCCATATTATCGGCGGGGCTTTTATGGCGTTTTGAGTAAAAACCCCCGCCGCTGCCGCCGGGACTTCGCTGTGAATTAGCGTTAAGTCCTTTTTTTTCCTCTTTATCCCAATATGACTCCCGGCTGCGCTAAACCCCACCGGGGCGCTTACATTCCCGGAAATTACCGTTATATCCTCAATTTGTGTTTTCATAAGCTCTTGCCTTCCGGTTTTAAAACTATTATTGCCTAAAAATAAATTTCGGATTTTTCTCTAACTTGCGGTTAATTGTTTGTAGCGAGGGGGATGGGAAAATAAAATCCGAAATTTATTTAAAAAAAGTATATCATAAACTTACAGACACGCAGGTACACTTTCCAGCCCTGTTTTTTCATCAAAACCGAACATTATGTTCATATTCTGTATTGCCTGACCTGACGCCCCTTTTACAAGATTATCTATCGCACCTGCCACAACAAGATTTCCGGTTCTGGCGTCAACTTTAAAACCAACGTCGTAAAAATTGGAATTTCTTACCCAGCGAGTTTCCGGGTAGTTATCTTTTTCCATAATCCTTATGAAATACTCTTTTCCATAATATTTAAGGAAAATTTCCCTTACATCTTCATATTTTATAGATTTATCAACCAGCTTTGCGTAGCAGTTAGCGAGGATTCCCCGCTGAATAGGTATAAGGCTCGGCGTGAAGGTTAATTTTATCTCTTTTTGGACAAATTCACTCAATTCCTGCTCGATTTCCGGGGTATGCCTGTGAGAAGCGATTTTATAAGCTTTTACGGATTCATTACACTCTGTAAAATGTGTTCCCGGGCTTAATGACTTTCCAGCTCCGGTCACGCCGGATTTTGCGTCAATGACAATAGTTTCCGTATCAATCAGGCCTTCTTTGACGACCGGAAGTAAGCTTAAAATGCTGCAAGTTGTATAACATCCGGGATTTGCAACCAGCCGTGCATTTTTCACCCTCTCTCTTTTCCACTCCGAAAGCCCATATACTGCTTCTTCAAGAAGTTCCGTGGATTTATGCTCAGTTTTATACCACTCTTCATAGACCTGTTTGCTTTTTATCCTGAAATCAGCGCCTAAGTCAATAACTTTAGCTTTCTCAAGGATATTTTTGTTGATTTTTTTACAGGCTATGCCGTGAGGGAGCGCTATAAAAATCAAATCAACCTTCTGTGCAAGCTCTTCGAGATTTTCTTCTATGCAAGTATCAGAAATGATATGGTTAAAACTCCGGTAAATTTCCGAATATTTTTGCCCCGCGTTACTGTGAGATGTTAAATAAGGAATTTCCGCCTGTGGATGAGCGCTAAGAAGCCTGACAAGCTCTTCTCCCACATAACCTGTTGCTCCCACTACCGCTGTTTTTATCATAATCTTTTGTGTTCCTTTAACATTCCTAGTTCAGTCAATGATAAAAAATAAGAGATAGAATATCAAGTTAATTAACCAGAATGACGGGTTAGTTATTTTTTAAAAATTCCTTAAAACGCCCACCCAACCCGCTCTGAAGGTGGGCGGCGGCTTCATGAATGAGGCTGTGCTCCCGCTAACGCAGAGCCGTCGCCTCTTTTTTATAAATTTTAAAGAATTTCGAATCAGTCTTATCAATGGATTTCATATTTCGTGATAGGGGTTATTTAACTCGAATGACAGCCCAATTAACCGCAGGTATAAATCAGTTTAAAATATCAAGGAATAAATACTCTATCATCAGGATTATTAAAAAAAATTGATATAGTAACATATAAACTGTTAAAGACCTGCAGGGATTCCTGAAATGAGTGAGCTGCTAAAAAAAAATCTTTTGTTAATCGCTGAATATAACCAACCCCTTGCTGAAAAAATTTTAAACCATAATGAAATAACCGGCGAAGTTCGGCTGGAAACCTCGGAATCAGGAGATACAAACCTGGTTTATAACAGGGAATTTGTCCATGATAAAGTTGACCCTGTTTATGAAGCTATAGAGGCTTACCAGCGCGTTAGTCAGGATAATAACAACGGTGAAAAAAGAGTTCACTTAATATATGGGTTGGGCCTGGGGTATTTACTAAAAAGGTTCGCAAAAAAAACCGATGAAAAAATAGTTGTAATAGAACCTAATATGGATATTTTAAGGGTGATTACAGAGATTGTAGACTTATCCGAAGAACTTGCTATGCCAAATATCCGCCTTGCCGGTAATATGCCGGAAGCCAGAAAATGCATGGGAAAACTTTCTGTAAATATGAGCGATACCTTAACCCTCAGCACAATCCCCTTTTACTATAAATCTTATACTACTGAAATAAATTCGATAAATGCGAGTGTAAAAAGCTTTAACCATAAAGACAAGATTATGGATAAACCCTGTAAAATTAATATTGGCCCGGGAATCTGGAAAGAGGAAGGGTGGACAACTCTTGATTGTTACGTACAGGCAGACATCCAGCTGGACTTAAGAAAATGCACGCCTTTCCCGATAGTGGATAACGTGGTTGAAAAGGTGTTTTCTTCGCATTGTATAGAGCATATAGAAGACCCTCACCTGGAATTTATGCTCAAAGAGGTTTATCGCGCAATGAAACCGGGCGGGATTCTCAGGCTCTCCTGTCCTGACGCTGACGGAGCTCTTGAAGCTTATAAAAATAACGACAGAGACTGGTTTACAGGAATTTGCACAAGAAAAAACGATTCTATAGGCGCTTTACTGCTAAATACCTTTGTAAGCTATGAGGCGGGAGTCGGAGGACCGCAGGTACCGGAGGAGGAAGTCAGGAAGCAGTTTAATTCGCTAGAAAAAGACGAGTTTATTAAATGGTGCTTAAGCCATGTAGATAGATCCCGTCCTTACATAGCCCATATCAACGCTATTTACTACGAAAAGCTTGAAAAAATGCTTAAAAAAGCTGGTTTTGTTGATATAGAAAAGAGTTCTTTTCGTAATTCCAGGGATGAAGAGCTTAGAGGTATTAAATTTGATATGCACCTTAAGGTCAGCCTGTTTGTAGAGTGCCGTAAGCCTCTAAATTAAAGAATAAAGCAAAAAATTTTTACGTTTTACCCTAAACAGAGGGAATTTACTTTGATTTGTGTGTATGCAATGCCAAGGGTCTTAACGGTTTTGAATATTTTAAGGAGTAAACAATAAAAACTTAAGTGTTTTTAAAATTTTCAAAAATTCATTCTCCCTCCACCCACCCAATTTTTTCTTATCTACTTATGTATTTATACGTAAGTTTTTACTGTTTGTTCCTTATTAAAAAATCGTGCACCCGCAAATCTGTTTGAAGAAAGATTAAAAAACAAGAAAAAGCCTGTTATATAATAGGTTTTTTCTTTAGATAGTTATTAAAATTTATGCGGATTGCTGTTTTTGAATAATATTTTGTCTTATTCCGCTTGCTAAATCAGCCCTACCGCTTTTTTGATATATAGAAGCCATTGTTTCCAGGAATTTTACGCTGTCAAAGTTTTGTTTAGCCTCTGCTGTTTGCTTCCGGGTTACTTTTGCCTGGTTTGGTTTAACTGTTTTTGCCTGTGTTTTTGTACCGGCAATGCTTTGTGGGATGGGTTTTGGTTTTTTAACGGTGTTTAAAGCGCCTGATGATAAAGGTGCAGTTGTTTTTCTTGGAGGGAGCTGGCTGTTCTTATACTCGCCCAGCCCGTAATGCGAAGTTGTCGTATAGTTCGGCTTTTTAACGGCGCTTCCCTTTTGAACCGGTATTCCAAGGCTTCTTGTTAAAAGCTCTTTTTTAGATTCAGCTGATTTATAAAGCTCCATTTCCCTTGTTTTCATATCATTCGAGGCAAGGTCAATTTCGACTTTTTTAGGTTTGCTGAAAAACTTTATTCCTGCAGCTATAATTACTCCAAGTGTCAGAAACCTCAAAGTCCAGTCAAAAGTGGAGGCATCGGAAAGTTTCCCGAGTATTGGGCCTGTGCGTTCCTTAACGTTGTCATAATTTGTTCTGCTTCTTTCCTCAAATGACATCACCGGCGTTACGGATTTAACTTTTTCTGCTGACGATTTATTTGAAACCACGTTAAAGGGCTTTTTATCTGAAAGGTCAATAATTAACGGTTCGGGCCTTACTTCCTCCCTTATAGTTTTTTGAGGCGCCGGGGCAGTTTTTGCAGGTTTTATGTTTTGATATTCCGCATGGTTCTGTAAAAAATCAAGGGATTTATCTCTTGTATCCAGAAGTATTTTACTGGAAGCTATGTTCATTCCCTGGATAAATATTCTCAACCTGTCGTTTGAAACGGGCTGCACTATAACATGATCAATTTCAGGCGCGTTATTGTACATAGTATTTACAAACCGGGCCGGCTTAATATTTTTCATATCAAGCACGACTTTATTTGCGGCTGTTACATATTTTTTAACGGGCACATCCCTGTCGGTTTTTACGGTAATCCTGTAATTCCGGCCGTCTATCCTGTCAACTTTTATAGCTTTTAAAACTGCTTCTGATGAGGCAAGTGCGGCAGGTGGGATTAAAAACACACTAAATAGCAGTAACGCAAAACCTTTGTTGATAAGTTTCTTTAATTCTTTCATTTTATGAATCACTCCCCAAGCTGTTAATTACCTTTTCCCGAATATCAATTTCCTTTTTACAGCTTAACCTTCATGTAGGTCGGGAATCATCAATCTATGGGTTTAGAAACAAAAAATTAACCTCCGGGATTAAACTCTAGTCCCGGAGGGTAGAATTCTTTTTATGGTTACCGGTTGTCCTCAGGCTTGAAATCCATTGCAACCGAGTTTATGCAATATCTTTTGTTTGTGGGGTGAGGCCCGTCGTCAAAGACATGTCCCAGATGAGCGCCGCATTTTTTGCATAGAACTTCTGTTCTGACCATGCCAAAGTCATTATCTTCCCTGAACTCCACGCTGTCTTTGGAGGCCTTTTCCCAGAAGCTGGGCCAGCCTGAGCCGGAGTCAAACTTTGTGTCGGAGCTAAAAAGGGGGTTTCCGCAGTTTATACACCTGTAGGCGCCTTTTTCATAAAACTTGTTATACTTCCCAGAAAATGGAGGTTCTGTGCCTTTTTCCCTTGTTATGCGATATTCTTCCTCTGAGAGAAGTTTTTTCCATTCTTCTTTGGTTTTTGATATTTTTTCCATAAAAACCCCCTCCTTCTATGTTGGATTTTACAAAAAAGGCTCCGCCTGTAAAGCGGAGCCTTGAGATATTTTTATACTTTGCCTATTACTTCGATTTTAACTTTGGAAATGCCGCTGTTTAGCATTCCTATTTCTTCTGCTGCAACCATGGAAAGGTCAATAATCCTGCCGTCGATAAACGGGCCTCTGTCAGTAATCTTTACTATACAGGCGTTTCCGTTTTTAAGGTTTGTTACCTTCACCACAGACCCGAAAGGCAGGGTTTTATGAGCGGCAGTGAATTGATACATATTATAAATACTACCGTCAGCGGCTGTTCTTCCATGGAAATAGTCTCCATACCAGGAAGCTACACCGGTCTCGTAATATCCTGTAATTTCATCGTATTTATCAGAAATAACCTTAATGAGCTCATAATCTTTTATAAGCTCTGCTGCGCCTAATGCCCTGCGGGTATTGTTCGCCCAGCTCAACGCAAGGTCAGCAACTTCCATTCCTGATAATTTCGCGCTTTTAACGTCGGCTGTCATTAGCAGGTTGTCTTCATATTTAACTACCGCCAGCCCTTTTTCAATAGAAGGAAAGATTTTCCAGGGATTTTCGTTGTTTTTTACGAAATTTTTAAGTTTATTCACGAGAATCTTGGCTCTTTTCCTTGGAGTTATTTCATCAACTGCCTGTCTGAAGGTTAATATTTTTTCTCCCTTTAAATAGACAGAAACAGGAATAGCCTTACCCGGTTCACGTTTTCCGGATTTGTAATAAACTTCCCGGTTTTCTTCCTGGAATCTTTTTTCTATAAACCTTGCCAGTTGTTTTTCAAAGGGGTTATCCTCTTTAGCGGATACAAAAATTGAATAACCGCCCCATAAAGTAAAAGAAATAAAAAGTACAAATGTAAATCCTAAAATTCTTCTCAAATTCATTTTTTGTCTAAACCTCACTATGTTTTCTGTATATAAAAAAAACCGTAAAAATTTTTTTTGCCCTGAAAATTTAATTTTATAATTTGCCAATTAAAGTCATTAAATCCGCTGATAAAAAACTGTCAATATTTAAGCCGCTAAATTATACAGGTTTACTAGCCCATCAAGGAAATTAATTCCTAATAAGGAACAAACAAAAAATTCTTAGCCACAACCTTTGCAGCGCCTAAGAATTTTTTCTGCTGTCCTTATCGAAAACTAACTTATTCTGGTATAATTCGTAATTCGGGTTACTTAGGTGCTCTTACAAGCATAGTCCCTTTGATTAACTGGGCAAAATCTTCTGCTTTTAAGCTTGCTCCGCCTACAAGAGCTCCGTCGATATCAGACTGGCTCATTTGTTCTTCAATAGTTGAAGGTTTTACGCTTCCGCCGTAGAGTATTCTTATTTTATCTGCGGCATCCCGGCCGGAAACCTCGGCTACCGTATCCCTGATGAGCTTAATCACCCTGTTAGCTTCGGAAGATTCGCAAGTTTTACCTGTTCCTATTGCCCATACAGGCTCATAAGCAATAACTGATTTTGCGGTTTGCTCTTCTGTAAGGTCTTTTAAATCAGCAATAATCTGGTTTTTAACCACATTGTCAGTCTGGCCGGATTCTCTTTGCTCGAGGGTTTCTCCGCAGCATATAATCGGAATTAAGCCATGGTTAAGTATAGCTTTAGCTTTAAGGTTTATATTTTCGTCAGTTTCGCCAAAATACTGTCTTCTCTCGCTATGGCCGATTATTACATAAGTTACGCAGATATCTTTAAGCATAGGGACTGAAACTTCCCCGGTAAAAGCGCCGGAATCTTGCCAGTAGCAGTTTTGAGCGCCAAGATGAATTCCCTGGCCGTGTTCCAGGATATCAGCTATAGATTTAAGCGCCGTAAAAACAGGGCTTACAATTACAGTCGGCATTTGGTTTTTATCAAGATCCATTATTTTTACCTTAATATCTTCAACCAGCTCCGTGGCTTCTTCTACTGTTTTGTTTAATTTCCAGTTTCCTGCGATAATCGGCTTTCTCATTCGTAATTCTCCTTATTTCCAAAGATTAATTTATAAACTTTCAAAACATTTAGATACAAAACACAGAATACCAATAACATTCAACATTGTAAACAATTATTGAGATCAGGGACCTTACGCCCGGGCATTCCGGTTGTTTATTTTTGCCCGGTTGTATAATAAACTTTTTTCCCTTCTGGTGCTAAACTTCCTGACATGTGGAAAAAAGGACAGAAAAATGTTTTTAATTCTGGTATTAGTATTGTGTTTAATGACAGGAGATATGGCTATGGCTGATTTAAAGGAAAAAATGTCGATGAAAGTCCCGACTATGGAAGCAAAAGACTTTAGTTATCTGTTTGATAACCTGGAAGGCTTTAGTGAAAAACAACTAAGCCAGCATAATGAGCTTTATGAAAAGTATGTGGGGAAAGTTAACGAAATAAACGGCAGGCTTACCAATGCTGATGTAATGAGCGCAAATCAAAACTATTCGGAGTTCAGAAGCTTAAAAGTGGAGCTTGCCCACAACCTCAACGGCGCTATTTTGCATGAACTTTACTTTTCCAACCTCACCCCGGATTATCAGGATCCCCCGGAGGAGCTGGTGGAAATGATTAAACAGGATTTTGCCAGCTGGAACGACTATATCGAGGATTTAAGGGCGACAGGTATGGCTTCCCGGGCAGGATGGGCGGTTACCGGTTACAATTACAGGGATGGTAAAATTTATAATTTTATAATTGACCAGCATGACCTGCATGTCCCGGCTTATGTAAGACCGGTTATGGTTATGGACACCTGGGAACATGCTTTCATGATTGATTATGGAATTGATAAGAAAGGATATATTAAAGCATTTTTTGCCAACGCAGACTGGAATGTCATGCTGCAAAGACTTAAATCCGCCCTGCAAACTGATGATTTGCTTGAGAAATCAACCATATAAGGAAAGTTAAATATCCTGAAATCTTCAAAAATCTATATAAAAAAACCGTTTTTATAAAACGGTTAATTAAAATGCCCTGGGCCAGACTTGAACTGGCACGGGGGGGATACCCCCACCGGATTTTAAGTCCGACGCGTCTACCATTCCGCCACCAGGGCATGTTTGGATTGCTGTTTATTTTGCTTAAATATAATATAATAAATTACTTTTTTCGTCCATATTTTCAATTTTCTGCCTTTTCAAAAATTTTCTTTTCCACAAAAAGATTTCAAGTTATACTATGTCAATAAATCAGGTTTTTTAACCCGATTTATTAGCTATATAGCTCGAATCACGGATTGTATTTTTTGAAATTTTCTCAAAAATCCCACCATGAATGAGTCTAAGCTCCCGCAGCATGAATGAGACTGGGCTCCCGCAAGCACGAATAAGCTATTGCGTTAGCTCCCGCTCCCGCAGCATTAATAAGCTACTGCGCATTACCTCCCCGAAGGAAGTCAAGAGCCTTTTTAAAGGAAAAATTTTTTATGATTAAAGAACAAATTGCCAAAATTACGGAAGAAGCAATAAAAAATGCGGTAAAAAACGGTGAGCTGGGCGGGTTAACCCCGGAAAACGCGGGAACTGTCGCCGTTGAAAAGCCCAAAAATCCTGAATTCGGGGATTTTGCGGTAAATGTATCCCAGCTGGCAAGGTTTGCTAAAATGCCGCCGCCTAAAATTGCTCAAGCCGTTGTTAAGAGCATCAGCGCTGATTACACAGAAATCAACACCGTTGCGGGGTTTATAAATTTTAAAATGAAAAATGAAAAGCTTTATGAGTGCATAAAGGAAATTATCATTAAAAACGACGATTTTGGACGAAATAACCTGGGGAATAACGAAAAAACAATGGTGGAATACGTTTCCGCCAACCCCACGGGCCCGCTTCATATTGGGCATGGACGCTGGGCAGCTGTCGGAAGCGCATTATCAGAGTTATTAAAGTTCTCGGGCTACGGGATTTATCAGGAATTCTACATAAATGACGCCGGAAACCAGATAAAAAACCTCGGGAAATCTTTATGGATAAGAATTCTTCAGGAAATGGGAACTAACGCGGTTTTCCCGGAAGATGAAAAAGAGCTGAAAAATTACTACCCGGGCGATTACCTGGTTGATGTCGCAAAAGAATATTTAAAACAAAACCTTCAAAGGGCAAAAGAGCTTCATGAGTTGAATCCCGACTATCTTAACCCATCATCCGGGCTGGTCGGGGAAATTTCAGATTTTGGCAAAAAACTTATCCTTGAGCGGCAAAAACAGTTTCTAAGCCGTCTGGGAGTCGATTTTGACAACTGGTTCCCTGAAACCTCACTTCATTTAAATAACGAAATTAAACCTGCAATGGAAAAATTAAAGGATTCCGGCAAGATTTACGAAAAAGACGGCGCTGTATGGTTTAAATCCTCTGATTACGGTGATGACCAGGATAGAGTAATCATAAAACACGACGGTAATTACACATATCTTACAGCGGATATTGCATACCACTACGATAAGCTGAGAAGAGGGTTTGAGAGGTTGATAAACATCTGGGGTGCAGACCATCATGGTTATGTCGCAAGAATAAAAGCCTCAATTGATGCTCTTGGAAAAGATAGCAGCTGTCTGGAAGTCCTTCTGGGGCAGCTTGTAAACCTGATAATCTCCGGTGAGCAGGTGAGAATGGGCAAAAGACGCAAAATGGTAACCCTTGAAGAGCTGGTTGACGATGTTGGTGTTGACGGCACGCGCTACTGGATGATCATGCGGGATATCAACACGACACTTGATTTTGACGTTGACCTGGCAAAGTCAAAATCCGATGAAAACCCCGTATATTACTCGCAATACGCCCATGCCCGCTCCTGCAGCATTCTTGCAAACGCAATAAGCGAAAGACCTGACCGGGAAACCGGGGAAGTCCTGCCTCCTTTATTTAGCAGACAGGACTTAGATGAGCTTTTTAACCCGGAAACGTTCAGGGTTGAGCAGTTATCTTCTCTTTTGCAGACTGATGATAAACGGGAGTTTGAATCAACAAGGGCCCTGGTTTTAAGGCTGGAAAGTTTTGATGATATGATAATAAATGCGGCAAAATCAAGGGCTCCGTATATGGTTGCAAGATATATACTTGAGCTTGCAAAGGATTTTCATCATTTCTATACGTTCACGCGGGTGCTTAATGCTGATATTGAGGTTATGAAAGCAAGATTAACGCTTGTACAAGCGACTAAACAAGTCCTGGCGAACGCATTTAGAATCCTGGGTGTTTCAGCTCCTGAGAAGATGTAGAAAACTGTATTATGTTCATTTTAATGATTTTGAGAACTTATAACTGCGTCTCTTACATTTTTAAAATCACTTTTTGAAATTTGCTTACCGTTGCCATGACTTCCGAGAATTTTAGTACCCTGAAGTTTCGTATGAGAACCCTTGCCGCCTTTAATTTTTTCTCTCTCACAAAACTAATGCTTCTCTCCGGCTTAATGAAGGTTTTTCACCTTGAAGAATTTTACTAACTGCCTTACGAGGGCTTATTCCGAAGTTAACCTGATTTTTGTTGTAAGGAGTAAACAATAAAAACTTAAGTGTTTTTAAAATTTTCAAAAATTCATTCTCCCTCCACCCACCCAATTTTTTCTTTGGTCTCGCTTCCCTCC
>JANQIY010000132.1 GCA_028281965.1 Candidatus Gastranaerophilales bacterium | reverse complement strand
GGAGGGAAGCGAGACCAAAGAAAAAATTGGGTGGGTGGAGGGAGAATGAATTTTTGAAAATTTTAAAAACACTTAAGTTTTTATTGTTTACTCCTTAGTGTTTTACAGTTGGATTTAAGGAACTGTCTCAGTGTCTTATTTTGTGAAAAGTTTTGTTTAAACATTCTCTAATTAAGGTAAAAAACTATCTTTAATTTACCTATCTTGTGTATTTATTCTACAAAATAAGACATATTATGTCAAATATTTACCCCATTTGTTGTTTAGAAAAGTCCAATAAACAACTATTCTTAAACAGAAGGAGTAAATATATGTACCTCAAAAAATTATTTGGTTTAAGAATAAAAGAATATAGAAAAAAAAGGGACCTTACTCAAGCTCAATTAGCAGAATTAGTCTCAGTTGAAGGTAAACATATATCAAGAATTGAAGCCGGTCATAATTTCCCTTCGGCAGAACTAATTGGAAGACTTGCAAAAGCTTTATCTGTTGAACCTAAGGATTTATTTGAGTTTTATCATCATCAAGAGGCAATTGACCTAAAGGAATCAATCTCACAAACCCTTGAAGTATTAACAGATGAACAATTAAAAGCAACATATAAATATATCAGATCTTTTGTTCTTTAGACTATGGATCGGTTAAAACTCTAAAAATGACGCTGTCAGCGGTAGACGCTGTGAGCAGTATATAACAAAATTAGTTTATGGACAAGGACTTTCAGGTAAAATTCGGAGATAAGCTCAGAAATCTCCGGAAACAAAAAGGTTTAACACAAGAGCGATTATCATTTGATTCAAATGTTTCTCGGTCTCATATTGGAATGATAGAAAATGCAAGGCGAGATATTTCTTTGTCTGCTATTTTCAGGCTTTCAAGAGCATTAGAAATTAATTTTCAAAGTTTATTTGATTTTGATGATTTAGAAGTATACAAATACAATCCTGATGGCTAAAATCTTTAATAAGGCTTTTCATAAAAAAGTTGGACAAAAAATAAAAGAATTGCGGGAAAACAAAGACTTAACCCAGGAAGATTTAAGCCTTGAAATTGGTGCTACAAACTCGTACATGGGCATAGTTGAAAATGCTCATAGGGATTTACCTTTGTCTAAAATATACAAAATAGCCAGAGTATTAGAAGTTGAGCCGTATGAGCTTTTAAAGTTTGATTAACCTAAAACAAAAAAACCATCTCGTCGGAGATGGGTTTTTAAGAATGGGCAGGGTTGGATTCGAACCAACGTAAGCTTTCGCTAGTGGATTTACAGTCCACCCCCTTTAGCCACTCGGGCACCTACCCGTATTTCCTTTGTCATTAAATTTTAAAAAACAAGCCGGTGATGGGATTCGAACCCGCAACCTACGGTTTACAAAACCGTTGCTCTACCGTTGAGCTACACCGGCAAATAAGCGGGAGTGAAGAAAAATCGAAACGGAAACGCTTTAGTTTTCGTTGGAGGATTTGAACTCATTCCTGCGTTGCTGCGTGCTTATTTATAATATTTGCTACAGCTTTTACTGTCAATAATTAAAATACATTAAAAATATTTTCCCTCAAAGTTTTAATAATAAGCAATTTTTGTAATTCAAGTGTTTTATAATAAAACAAAAAGTTTAAAGGTAAAAAAATGATCAATAGCTTTTATCTTCAATACAGTAATAAGTTAAATCCCGCCGGTAATCCATGGGGTTACAAAGAAAATTCTAAAAGCCTGTCTTTTGCAAGGGATAGACAAGATACTGAATATAATCTTTTTGGAGTTAAATACAAGGTACCTGGGGATATTTCTGAACTTGCCGGCTCAACAAAAGCCATATTAGTTACAATCCAAAACTCCCGGCAAGGATATTGCGCCGGTGGCGTAAAAATAAATGACACCTCCATACTGGGTGTTGCTCACCTCTTTAATGGAACACCCCCGGAAAATACTTTAATAAGGACAGCCGGTATAAAGAATCAAGGTAATATGTCTCCTGAAGGCGAAATCAGGTTAATTCGTAAGGATAATTACAATGATTTAGCTCTTTATAGCGTACCTGCAGACCTGAGAAACTCTAAAGCCATAAGTATTGAACAGGGCCCCCTTGGAGAACTTGAACAGGTCTACATTATTTCTCCTCACCCTGATTCTTCCGAAACTTTAGTTATACCTGCAAAAAATATTCCTATCAAAACAAGAAAATTATGCAGGCTCGCAGAATTCGGAAATGCAGCAAGTTATATAAAATTAAGACCGGATATTGCAATTCCGGATAAAATTACCCTTGAAGGTTTTTGCGGAGGAGCTGTTGTAAATTCGTCAGGAAAGCTGGTCGGTATTATTGGCAAAGGACAACAGTCCGATGAAGAACATATTTTCGCAATGGATGCGGACACTTTAAAAAAGTTTATAAATTAAAATTTTAATATAAAAAGCAGGAAGCAAGGTGAGAGTCTTTTATATTACTCAATTGAGGCAGCTGCTTATCACAGGTTTCCATCTTATCCGGGCATCTTGGATGGAAAACGCATCCCGGAATCTGCTCTGTAATTGAAGGAGGCTGGCCTTTTATAACTTTTAATTCCCCCTTTCCCTCCGAAGGCAAGGATTCCAGCAATCCTTTTGTGTACGGATGAAGCGGGTTTTTAAATATCGTCCGAACGTCTGAATATTCAACTATCCTGCCGGCATACATTACAGCCACGTAATCGCAAAATTCCGCTACAACCCCGAGGTCATGGGTTATGAAGATTACCGAGGTATTTCTCTTTCTTTGAATTTCCCTTATCAAATCCAGCACCTGCGCCTGAACTGTGACATCAAGCGCTGTTGTCGGCTCATCGGCAATTATAATATCCGGGTTGCAGGATAGTGCCATTGCTATTAACACCCGCTGGCTCATCCCTCCTGAAAACTGGTGAGGATATTCTTTAAGCCTGTTCTCAGCCTCGGGGATTTTAACATCTTTAAGCGCATTTACCGCAAGCCTTCCGGCTTCCTTTTTGGAAACTTTCCTGTGAAACCGGATAGTTTCCAAAATCTGATCACCCACGGTATACAGCGGGTTTAGCGAGTTCAGGGGATCCTGGGGTATAAATGCAATCCTGCTGCCTCTTAACCGCTGAAATTCCTTTTCGGATAGGTTAAGAAGGTTTTTTCCCCTGTATAAGACTTCTCCTGAATCGATTACCGCATTAGAAGCAAGCAGTTTTAACACGGACATTGCGGTTACAGACTTTCCGCATCCGGATTCCCCTACAATGCCAAGGACTTTTCCTTCTTCCAGCGATAAATTAACCCCATGTACGGCCCTGAAGAGTCCATCCTCAAGTTTAAAACTTATGCTTAAATCTTTTATTTCCAGAATATTTCGCATTTTCCCGTTCGTAAATTATAAAGGTTTATATTACATTTTAACCTAAATTTTGTTTTCCGGTTTTAATGGGGGCCGGATAAAAATTTACGTTGATAACAAAAATTCCCCGGGTAATAATAAGGGTTATGAACAGCTTAACGAGACAAATTGCAATATATGGCAAGGGCGGGATCGGAAAATCCACTATTTCCTCAAATATCACTGCTGCTTTGAGCTGTCTCGGCAAAAAACCGGCACAAATCGGTTGCGACCCCAAGGCGGATTCTGTAAATACCCTGATGGGCGGGGATTTTATCGAAACCATATCAGAAATTACCCGCAAATACGGCAGCTCTGAAGAATCCTTAAACCGGGCAATCTGCAGGGGATTTAACGATATTCTATGCGTAGAATCAGGCGGGCCGATCCCCGGTCAAGGCTGTGCCGGCAGGGGGGTACTTGTTGCGCTGGACTTAATCAGGAAATACCGGTTTTTTGAAAAAAATAACATTGACATAGCTGTCTATGACGTGCTGGGAGACATTGTATGCGGAGGTTTTGCACAACCTATAAGGCATTCCTATGCCGAAGAAGTGTATATCGTTACCAGCGGGGAGTATATGTCTTTATATGCGGCAAATAACATAGCCTCCAGTATAAAGCTTTTTGCCGGACAGGGATTAAACGTCCGCCTGGCGGGAATTATCGGCAACTTAAGAAACGTAAAGGACGAAGAGGAAATTATTGGTGAATTTGCCCGGAAACTACAGATTCCGGTAATACAACCTGTGCCGAGGTCTGATTATGTCCAGGCCGCGGAATTACAGGGTAAAACGGTTGTGGAAGCTTATCCTGGTTCCCGTCAGGCTGAGGTTTATTTTGAGCTGGCGCATAAGATTATTGACAACCGCCGGCAATTTATCCCGCAACCTCTCTACAGGCAGGAAATTATTGATTTGCTTAACATATACCCGGAAAAAGTTTCTTAAAATTTTTTAATATTTCAATATTTTATGAAAATTTTTTGTTTCAGGGAAGTTGATAAAGTAGATATAAATAATAAATTTAAAAAAGACTATTGAAAAAAAGGTTAAACACTTCAGTAAACTTTAAACCCCAAAAACCTCTCAACTTTGGCGTGGCAAGGGTGACTTGCGCCTCTGTTTATAGAAATAAATTGGAAGAGCAAAAAGCCAATCTTGAAAAAACCTATTACGTCACCTCTGAAATTGAAGAGCAAGATGGCAGAATTGGAATTACTTATGAGGCTAGGTTATCAGTAGGTATAAACAGAAAAACCCCTGAAATTTTTGGATATTTTGCCGAGAATGATAAAGAAAGGCTTAAAACAGCCCTTAACGCAGAATCCAGAAAAGCTAAAAAAATTAGAGAAATTAAAGACGAAAAAACAGGAACCCCCATATTCACTGTTGATGAAGATATAAATCGCGATAGAATGTTAATAGCAAGAAAAATTTAAATTGATCCAAAAATACTGGCAGAAAGAGAGGATCCAAATAGAGGAAATCCTAAAGAAGGTTGGCGTTAAAAAATAGACGAAGAAAATTGAGTCCAGGTAAATTAAACAAATTAAATAAAATGCAAAAACAAGGATTTAAGTGGGTAAAAGTTTCAGAAATGTTTGAAAAAACCCCGGAGGCGGATTTTAACTGCGATTATCCGGGGTATTCCGGTCTGTGGTGCAGGCTTATTATGGCGGTGACCAGCTATGCAATGACAAAAAACAGCGTGGCTGTAATTCACGGCCCTTCCAACTGCGCATGGGCAATCAGGAATTTCTGCCAGACAGACTATTCTCTTTATTACGGAAACCCGTTTCTGCATATGCCTGTTACAGGCATCGACCAGAACGACGTGATTTCAGGCGGCGCAGATAAGCTTGTTTCAACCTTAAAGCAAGTTGATAAAGATTATAACCCTGAACATATATGTGTTTTTGACACATGCTCCACCGCTTTAATCGGTGATGACATAGAAACAGCAATAAGTACGGCCCAAAAAGAGTGTAAAGCCAGGATTGATTACATTCCTTCAGCCGGTTTTACCGCGCCGTCTTTGGGAAAATCCATTGAGGAAACAGCCCTGAAATATGCGGATATAATGGAATACCAGGCAGAAACAACCGAAAACAGCGTAAATATTCTGGGTCAATATAAAGAACAGCAGGATTCATCGCCTATGCCCGGAAAAAAGAGATGTAAAAACCGCCGGGGAAAATACTCTGACGACGCTTCTGAGCTTACCCGGCTGGTTGAGGGAATTGGTCTTAACATATATAGAATACTTATTTCCGGGACTTATGACTACATAAAAACAGCGCCGCAGGCGAAAGTTAATGTCATTAGCTGTCCGACATGGGGATTTCCGCTGGCTAAAAGGATGGAAGAAATATTCGGCACGCCTTATGTAAACCAGAGTATCCCAATAGGCATTGAACCAACGAAAAAATGGGTTATGGAGCTGGCAAAATTCACCGGCAGGGAAATAGAAGCCGAAAAGTTTATACATCAGGAACTGCAGGAATTAACGCCGATGTTTGAACGGGCAAAAACTTATGTAAGCGGCAAGGTTGCGCTTATAGAATGCGGCAGGAACTCCCAGACGGCTTTTGCAAGACCTATGGCGCTTGCCCGGGCGCTTGAGGAATTAGGCATGCATGTCAGGCTGTTCGGGCTTCACCCGCTGGAACTGAGGGCAAAGGCAATGGATTTTGAGTATTTTATGAAAGAAGGTTTTGACCCTTTAATCCTGGACGGGAATTACGCTTACCAGCAGCCGGTTAACATTGCTCACATCATAGAAGACCTCCGGCTTAAGCAGGGTGAGTATGTCTACTTTACACAGGACGTATTCCCCGCTGCAAAGGGAGGTGTTTTTGACCCGGCAAACATTCCCCGTGTGGAAACAGGCGTCCATTTAAGACGGGTAATCAACGCTCCCGGAAGGGGTGTAGGCTTTCGAGGGGCACGGGCTCTTTATGAAAACATAATAGAAGCAGTTATGTTTTCCGAAAGAGGCTCAAAATCCACCTTATACGGCAGAGTTCACGGCGATTTTTATGAAAGCTTCTCTTAAGCAGGAGATAAAAAATCGTTAAATGAAAGTAATATTCACATTAACTTGAGTTGCTAATTTAACAAATCCACAAAATATGTACGGCAATTTCTCAATAAGACTGTTGATTTCAACACTTTGTTCCTGAAGCTAATAGGTATTCTAAATATTGATTTAAGCCAGGAAAATTTGCCTTCTGTTGATAATAGTGCCATTGTGTAATTAGAATCAATCATAATTACATCCTGACACTTCTTTGATAAAAAGACGAATCAGGATGTTTCTTTTTTATGAAATTTTCTACTTTGCGTAAGTTCTGTCTTTAATAATTTCTATAAAAAGAGTTAAAATTTTGGCGGTGATATTAAATTAAGTGGAGATGAAAAAATTTAAAAAAACTGTTTTCCTGATAGAACAGGAGGACAAAAAAATGAAAGAAAATTTAGGAAATTGTACTAAATGCGGAAGCAAAAATATAATAAAAAATGGACACAATAGTACTGGAAAACAACAATATCACTGTAAAGAATGTAAAGCTCACAGAATTTTAGAATCCGAAAAGAAATACCCCAAGCAAAGAAAATGGGAAATAATAAGAACTTATCTTGAAGGCTCAAGC
>JANQIY010000131.1 GCA_028281965.1 Candidatus Gastranaerophilales bacterium | reverse complement strand
CTCGCTTCCCTCCCTTCGGTCGGTCGCTCGACCGAAAAAATTTAATAAGGAATATTTTTGAAAATTTTACATAAGAATTTTTTGTTTCTTCCTTATTTTGTCGTCTGAACCACTGACTGAATTCTATCCTTAATGCAAGAATGAGTGAAGTTTTAGGTACAGCCCTGCAAAGCCGGATTTTACCGAAAACTAACTCATTCTGGTATAATAACTTGATTTAAACAGATTTATAAATACTTGAATACTTGAAAAATCGTAAATGTAAATTTTTATTAAAAATATTAAGATAAAAACTTCAAATGTAATTTTCTTTTAAAAAGCAGTGTTCATAACTTTTTAGCAGGTTTCTAAAATTTAAAGCTGATAAATATTGTTAAGAAATAATATATTTATAAAAGATATATAGCAAATATATTATTTCGTTTGTTTTTAAATATATAAGATAAAAATATTTTATATTTTATACGACACTCTCAATCACATACCGGAGGTATATTAGTTATGAATATTAATTCTTTGATAGGAATGTTCTTGCCTACTTATTATGCTTCAGACCTTCCAACAGACTTCAGCAGTAGATCAGAATCTATCCAGTCAATTTTTAGTGAATTGTTCGCCACTAATGAAACTGAGCCTGAAGAAATAAGTATAGATAAACTCCTGCTCTCACTTATTGGAGGATTTGGTTTACCTGAGTTTCTGCCTACTGAAACTGAGGATAAAACAGATACAACCGATACAAAGAAAGAATCAACTGATGCGGTAGATTTTCCAAGTTTTGAAGAGTGGTTAGCTGCTCGCAAGGCTGCAGCTGAGAAAAAATCAAAAGACACTTCAGACGATGTAAATAATTATGAAGAAAAAGGATATAATCCTGATATTTTTGACCCTAATCCGTTAAGCGAAAAATGGGGAAGCATTGTAATTCCAACCGGCTATGCTGCAGTCAAATCCGGTTTATTCGGAAATATTCACGGTACAAATGCAATTCTTAGCAGATATGTCGGCGATAATATGCCATCACCAATTGAAGACCCTACAGCTCCCGGTAATACCTGGATTTTCACATTAATGGATAACCCCTGGGTTTATTAATTCACATTAAATTTTCATGTAAAAAGCTGTCCAATCGGACAGCTTTTTACATGAAAATTTAAAAAATGTTTAGCTAAAGTAAATTTTAAAATTTCATATGGTTTATATTTATGAAAGAAAATAAAAAATATTTTGAATTTAAATGAGCCCTATCGCAAGACTTTCTCAAAAAGTTGTAAATAATATCAATATGGAATCCCTTGAAAAAAAGGCAAGATTAATTATCCCTGCCGGAATTGCCGGAGTATGGGGACTTCAGACAGCTATAGAAGTTAAGCATGCGGTAGAGGAAGACAAAAAAAATGCTTTTATCAAAAACTTAATAATCGGCTCTGCTATGATTGCAGGCGGATTACTTGGTCAAAAGGTATTTCAAAAGTACTTAAATAAAAAAGTCGAATCAGAATCCGTAAAAAACTTTGCAGAAAAACACTTATTAAGAAATATCCCTAAAAAACTCGGCAGGTTTGTAAGAAAATTTCCAACAAAAGATTTTCTCCACGCTCTTAGCATTCCGGTAAGCGCAGGGATTTTAGGAGGGATTGCCGGAGAATTTGCCCAGAAGAAATTCCCGGTAAAATATGATGAAGTTAATGAAGTTTCTGAAAAAGCAAATAGGTTTATTGACTATAAATACGGCATTATGAACCAGATAGACGATATTCCCGGTGCCGGTTATATAGACACTATACATCCGTCATTTTCAACTATAGTCGGCTATTCCGTCGGAAAACAGGAGGGTGTTAAGAATAAGGTAAAAGAATTTGTTTTTGAAATTATAAGCGGAGTAATTGTCCCAACAGCTGTTGCGCTTCCCGTTGCCAGTAAGTTAAACGAAAAGTTTCCTGATAAGAAAAGTAAGAATTTTATAGCGGCCTTAACTTTTGGAGTAGGTATAGCCTCAACATTTGCCGGTAAAGTTGTAGCTTCCTGGTTCAACCGCCAGGTTACCGACAAAATAATTGAAAACAAATTCTGGCAAGATATAACAGCAAAACAAAAAGAATTGATGAAATCTTATGTCTTAACTGACAATCCATTAAAAAAAGATCAAATACAAAAGAAAGTTAAGGAACTTAAAGAACTGGGCGATAAAGTTAAAAATTCAGAAATTAACGTACGCGGTATAGCCTCAAAAATTTCTTCAACGGCGAAAGAAAAAATAAATCCCTTTAACAAAAGTAATACTGAAACATCGCAATAAAAAATGAAGTAAACCTGAAATCAATTGTTTTTTTCTTATCTCTTGCGGTTTTTGATATAATGTAGCAATAAAACCAGGAGGAAACAAAAATGGCAATTGCAGCGGAAAATAAGTTAATGACAGGCGAAGAATATATAGAGAGCTTAAGAAGAAGAAAACCGCTTAAACTCTATTTGAATGGTGAGCCTGTGGAAAATCCGGTTGATCACCCGATAATCCGGCCATCAATCAATTCTGTAGCATTAACTTACGATTTAGCTCACGACCCTGAATATAAAGAGCTTGCAACTGCCAAATCCGCAATAACAGGAAGGATAATAAACAGGTTTTGTCATCTTCACCAGGGTACAGAAGACCTGATGAATAAGGTCAGGATGCAGCGTGTGCTCGGGCAGAAATCAGGGACATGCTTCCAGCGCTGCGTTGGGATGGACGCTTTTAACGCCGTATTTACCGCCACTTATGAAACCGATAAAAAATATGGGACAGAGTACCATAAACGCTTCGTTAACTACCTCAAAAAGGTCGAAGATAACGACTGGATTGTCGACGGCTGCATGACAGATGTCAAAGGCGACAGGGGGAAACGTCCCGCTGACCAGCAGGACCCGGATATGTACGTAAGAATTGTTGAAAGAAGACCTGACGGAATTATAATCAGAGGAGCAAAAGCCCACCAGACAGGAGCTATAAATTCTCATGAGATGATTCTCATGCCGACAGTTGCGATGAGGGAGGAAGATAAGGACTATGCGGTATGCTGTTCTCTTCCGGCTGACGCGGAAGGCGTGGTCTATATTTATGGAAGACAGTCCTGCGACCTTAGAAAGCTTGATGAAAGCCCTGCAGGCGATATTGACTCCGGAAATCCCTGCTATGGCGGGCAGGAAGCGCTGGTTATATTTGACGATGTATTTGTGCCGGATGAAAACGTCTATATGGCAGGCGAATGGGAATTTTCAGGAATGCTTGTCGAGAATTTTTCCGGATACCACAGGCAAAGCTACGGCGGCTGCAAAGTCGGCGTCGGGGATGTAATGATAGGTGCGGCAGCTCTTATTGCCGAGTATAACGGATGTCCGAAAGCTTCTCATATTAAAGACAAAATTGTCGAAATGAACCACCTTAACGAAACCCTGTTTTCCTGCGGAATTGCCTGCTCTGCCTGCGGAAAAAAGACAGAAGCCGGAAATTACCTCATTGACACCTTGCTTGCAAATGTATGCAAACAGAATGTAACCCGTCATCCTTATGAAATTGCACGGCTATTACAGGATATAGCAGGCGGAATAATGGTAACATTGCCTTCGGCCAGGGATTTTTTAAACCCTGAAACGAGGACTTACCTTGAAAAATACCTCGCAAGCGCACCCGGAGTGAGTGTTGAAGATAAAATGAAGCTATTAAGGCTTATCGAGAACCTGACACTTGGAAGAGCTGCTGTAGGTTATCTTACAGAGTCAATGCATGGCGCAGGATCACCCCAGGCGCAGCGGATTATGATAAGCCGCCTTGCAGATGTCGAGCAGAAAAAGCAATTGGCTAAAGACATAGCGCAAATAAAGAAGTAATAACAATTCGTATTCAATATATGAAAAATAAAGGATAAAATTATGGAAAATGCAAGCAAAAGTAAGCCTTTTTTTTATGATATAACCCTGAGAGACGGAAATCAGGCATTAAAAAAACCCTGGAACACAGAACAGAAAGAAGTTGTTTTTAAAGAACTGGTAAAACTCGGAGTCCAGGCGATAGAGGTTGGGTTCTCCGGCTCAAGCGATATGGATTTTGAAGCATGTCATCACCTGGCATCCATTGCGCCGGATAACGTTGTTATAGCAGGTCTTGCCCGGGCTGTGGAAAAAGATATCATAAAAGTTGCCGATGCCCTGAAACCGGCAGCCAGACCCAGAATTCATACTTTTATAGCAATGAGCCCTTTTAATATGAAATATGTGCTCAAAAAAGACCCTCTTGATGTAAGAAAAACAGCTGTTAACGCGGTAAAATACGCAAAAGAACTTATTGGAGAAAAGGGAGAAGTCCAGTTTTCCGTGGAACATTTCGGGGATTGCGCTGAAAACCTTGATTTTGTCATAGAATCCCTCCAGGAATGCGTAGAAGCAGGCGCCTCGGTAATAAACCTCCCAAACACCGTTGAAAGAACCAGGCCGTTTGCTTTTGTAAGAATGGTTGAAACTGTAAAAAAAGCTCTTCCGCAGGGGATTATGCTTTCGGTGCATAACCACAATGACCTTGGAATGGCGGTCGCAACAACGGTAGAAAGCTTTTTTGCCGGGGCCGGGCAGTTGGAATGCAGCCTGAACGGACTTGGAGAAAGGGCAGGCAATACAAGCATATATGAAGTTGCGGTTGCATTGCATAACTGCGGTGTGGAAGTTCCGCTTAACCTTTCCCGTATATATGAAACAGCCATTTTGACAGCTGAAATGTCGAATATCCCTATTTATGAAAAAGCCCCGTTAATCGGAGAAGATGTGCTTGCCCACAGGAGCGGAATACACCAGGACGGCGCCCTTAAAACCCAGAAAATGAAAAAAGGCGCTTACAGGCCGATTCATCCTTCGCTTATCGGGAGGGACGACGCTGAAAAATACGGATTCACCAGCCAGTCCGGCAAAACTGCTCTTTATGAAATCATAAAAGCCAAAGGTTATCCAATAACTGTGGAAGAAACTCTAAGGTTGGTTCCCATAGCTAAAGAACAGGCGGAAAAATTTGGAGAATTGCCTGTTGAAGCTATAGAAGATATTTATCTTAAGGAAATTTTCCAGGTTGACGGGCCTTTCAAGTTTATTTCCTTTAAAAAACTTGATAACGGCGAAAAAGACAAGTTTAACTTGAAATTTAACTACAAGGATAAAGAATACGACCTTATAGAAGAAGGCGAAGGGCCTATTGAAGCCTGCATAAACGCCTTAAATTCCGCCGGGTTTCGCCAGAAACTGGTGCATTACGAGCAGTCAGCTTTTGGAGAGGAAACCAAAGGCGCGCAGGCTGATGCTATGACGGTTATCCAGTTTGAATCCGAGGACGGCAGGGTTATTACCTGTCGGGGTAAAGACCCCAGTACCCAGAAAGCTAATGTAAAAGCGATATTTAACGGGTTTAACCTCATTTACCCGGGCTAAAACTCTGTTTAATTCGTTTTAGTAGCACGGATTGTTCAGTATATGGATTCCAACTTGCTTGTCAGCTTTTAAAATGTGCTCTTTCAGCCAACTTACAACAAAGTTGTATAAAAATTCCAGGTTTTCCGGGGATGGATTGGCTTCTATTTTTGCTTTCATCTCTTCCAGTTCTTTTTTGAAGTTTAAATGCAATTTTTTATGCTCGTCATATTTAGGGTAATTGTGCTCTAACTGGTAACTTTCTTCTATATAAAAATGGTTAACCACGTACTTGAACAGGAAATCCAGAACTTCTTTCGCATTCTCCAGGGTTTCTTCTTTTGAGGAATTAAAGAGTTTATTAGCCGTCTCAAATAATTCCATATGTTGATTATCTATTTCTATAATACCTATTTCATAGGTTTCATCCCATTTAAACAACATGACCAATACCTTGCTTGTGATCCAATTTAATAAATTATTATACTATATTAAACCCGAATCGCCAATTAGCTTAAAAGCCGTTATAACAGGGTTTTAAATCAAGTTTTTGCATTTTTTCATCATTTTTTCCGTATAGTATAGCTCTTTTTAAAGTAGATTGATAAAATATGGTAAGAAACTACAAGCTCAGGTTTTATAAATATGACCGGTAGAAATCAGTCAAACCCAGGAGAATTCCCTCAATATCTATGCAAGATGTGTGGAAAGTGTTGTAAATCCATCACTACAGAGCATACATATGAAGAATTGGAAGAAATGACAAAAAACGGTTCTGAATCGGCAAGGGTATTTATAGATGTTTTCAGGCCTTATCCAGGCTTGAAAGAAGCAAAAAAACACGTCCCCGACCAGGTAGAGCAAATATTGGATGAGCTTGGCAATAAAGAAGGGTTTGATATAAGTAAAGTTACTTTTTACTACTGTCCCCACCATAGTGAAGAAAATCAGTGCGGAATTTATGAAAACAGGCCTGAGTGCTGCAGAAGAGCCCCCAATAACCCCTGGTCATGCATGCCTCCCGGGTGCGGTTTCGAAGGGTGGCAGTTTGAGGAAAGAGAAAAAATAAAGCGGGAAATAAGAAAACTTAAAGAATATCTGATTGCATTGCAAGCGGTTGCAGAAGACGGTATGGTTCCCGGAAAAGATATAACTGTTGATGAGTTAAGAAAAATTATAGATAAAAAAATAAGCCGGTGGGAAAAATACGGGTCCAGGCTCTGGTAAGGACAGCGGAAAAAATCCTTCGGCGGCGGTGACTAAGAATTTTTGCAGCCTAAGAATCGGTATACTCCATTACTTCAACTTTTTCCCGGTTTAATTTTAGTTCCTTGCCTGAGCTAAGCTTATCCGCAAGTTTTATAGACTCTATCATACTCCTGTAATCAGCCTTATTTTTACCGGCAATATCATATGCTGTTCCATGTCCGGGTGAAGTCCTTATTACCGGAAGGTTAATGGTAGTGTTTACAGCATAATCCATTGCGAGCATTTTAACGGGGATAAGTCCCTGGTCGTGATAACAAGCAATATAAGCGTCATATTCCGGGACGTCACCGGCCATGTAAGACTTGGCTACCTTTGCCCACAGGGAATCAGCGGGGAATGGGCCTTCTATGTTTACGGAATATTTTTCCCTCAGTTGCTTGACTGCCGGTTTTAGAAAATATTCCTCTTCAAGCCCGAAAACTCCATTTTCCCCGGCATGCGGGTTTAATCCGCACAGGGCTATTTGGGGTTCTCTTATGCCGAAATCAAACTCAAGAGAGAGCTTAAGCGTTATTATTGTTGCTAAAATCTTTTCCAAATTAAGGTTTTGAGAAATGTCAGAAAGCTTTATATGCCTCGTTAAAAGCATTACCCGCAAATTTTCGGCTACAAACAACATTTCAGGCCCGTATAATTTATTTTTGTTTTTGAATTTTGAAAAAAGGTTCTTAATGCTATTTTTAAGAGTAGTGCAGCTCTGCCTGGATTCCTCAAAATGTTTATACAAAAAACCTGATCCCAGGAAATCCTTTAAAATTTCTGTCTGTCCGGAATAATGAAATCCCGCCATATTGAGTGATTTTTTTGAAATCGGCGCTGTTACTATTGCGTTTGCAAGGTTTTCCCTTGCAAGTTCACAGGCTTTTTTCAATGATAGCAATGAATGTTTTCCGGTTTCCCGGGAGGGTTCGCCGTAATTGAGCCTTGAAATATCAAGGGGGATATCAACTACCTCAATGCCCCTGGGAACGGGCAGTCCCAGTTCCAAAGCCGTCCTGTAGAAAATGTCCGCGTTACCTACAATGAGGATATCTTCATATTCAATCCCGGTCTTAACGGAATTCAGGGCTTTTATGACTATTTCAGGGCCAATTCCGGCCACATCGCCTATGGTTATAAGTATTTTTTTATTTTCACTCATCTTTAATATACCTTTAAACTTCCTGGTGCTGTTTAAAGTATTTAACAATGTTTACCAGGGTGTTTGGAGTCCCAAAGTTGCCTGACTTGGTGACAATCCAGCGGGCTTCAAGGTCAAGGCAAAGGGGAATAGCTGGTTCTACCTGGTCAATTAGCTGGAGATGTTGAATATTTATTGCATTACAACATCTATAAGACGTTTCACCGCCTACCGCAACGAAAATTATAGCCTGAGTCTTCATAACCTTTGCGCACAGGGAAGAAAGATATTCCATTATGATTCCGGGCAGGTTTTCCGAAGAAATGCCGACTTCCCCGGCTTTTGCCGCTTCATCCTCATATTCGCAAAAATGCACCGCAACTACTTTTTCTGTTTCCAGATGCTCTTTTACATTTTTTATAATATCTTCATCGGGCTTATTTATAATTTGCTCCATGGAAATTTCGATTATGTATGAGTCAAACTCATCAAACTCGGCAAGTTTTTTTAACTGGGTTTTAGACAGGCTGGATTTACTGCCGGAGAGGATTAAAACCGGCAATGGGGGTATAACTTTTGTTATGTGCTGGTGTTTTGTATCCGGGAGCCAGCATTTTGTCAACGCCTGTGCAAGTCCTGCAGCTCCGCAGGGAAGAAGTTTACCGGTACATTTTTCTATTGCAAGCGCAATTTGTTCCATGTCGGTCGTGGTTACCGCATCTAACACTATAAGTTTTTTTCCTTCTTCAATAAGTTTTTTAAGCTCAATTAAAAGCGGGCCTGCGCCTTTCATAACAGTAATTAAGGGTATATGGGCGACGATTTCGGGGTTTTTGATCTGCTGCCGGAGCAATGTAGGTATATGGGACTGTTTTATAGGTGAATGCGGGTCTCTTGCCACATCAGTCCTTTCAATCGGCATGCCTTTTAAAAGGTGATAACCTCCTACGGTAGTCCTTCCTTCCGTAGGAAACGCGGGGACTATGATTGCGGCATCGCCTCCCATAACCTCCAGGGCCGCAAGAGACTCCAGGGCAATATGACCTCTCAGGGTTGAATCTATTTTTTTAAAAAGGTAGTCAATGTTAAGGTTTTCCATAAGTGACTTTGTTGCGGCTTTAACCTTCTCTACGCATTCATCAGAAGGCTTATTCCTGGTTTCTGTACTAACCGCCCATGCCTGGGTGTTGGCTTTGCCTACAGGAATCACTGAGTGGTCAAGCAGAATCTGCGTATTACAGCCTTTAAGGTGAAATTGTAACGCAGTATCATCGGCTCCTGTCAGGTCATCCGCAATTATACCTATGGTGTTGCTCTTTAAAGTCAAACTTTAGTACTCCTAAAAATGTTTACTTATTTGCTTTTCAGGCGATTTTCTATTCTGAAGGATAGTCGCTTTTCCCGCCTAAAAAGCGTATATTTGTTCCTTTAACAAGATAGGTTTCCCTTTTGTTTCCGTCCATATCTGTCCATTGGTTTAAATCAAGCCTTCCCTCAACCGCGACAAGGCGTCCTTTTTTTACGTATTCTCCGGTAAGCTCAGCTTGTTTATCCCATAATTCAATCCTGAACCAGTCGGTTTTTTCGTTATTTTTACTACCTCTGTTTACGGCAATGGAAATTGTAGTTTTCACCTTGCCTGATTCAAAGTATCTCATCTCAGGATCCTGGCCTACTCTCCCTACTATTACGACTGAATTAATCATTGAAACCGTTCCTATATTTTCTGCTTATACTCTTCAACATATTATAACAAAGAAGAAAACTAAGAAAATAATAAATACTTTGATTTCAATTTTGTATGATTCCCGGGGCAATTTAATTCTAATTTAAAACTGAATTGCCCTGGTATAAGGAGTAAACAATAAAAACTTAAGTGTTTTTAAAATTTTCAAAAATTCATTCTCCCTCCACCCACCCAATTTTTTCTTTGGTCTCGCTTCCCTCCC
>JANQIY010000129.1 GCA_028281965.1 Candidatus Gastranaerophilales bacterium | reverse complement strand
GGAGGGAAGCGAGACCAAAGAAAAAATTGGGTGGGTGGAGGGAGAATGAATTTTTGAAAATTTTAAAAACACTTAAGTTTTTATTGTTTACTCCTTATTTAAAAAATTCATAAAATATATACGGCAGTTTCTCAATAAGACTGTTGATTTTAATGCCAATTATTTTTAGCTTGTTGGTTCTGAGAGGTAAACAGTAAGTTTTAAGGAAGATTGAAAAAGTTTTTACGTAAGTGTCACCCTCGTATCTGATGTGGGTTCTATTTAGTTAGGGCTATTGTCTATTATGTTTGCCGGATAGATGCCCCCGTGTCAAGCACGGGGCAGGCTTCTCAAGTGCGGCATGACACGATGTGTAAGAATTTTTTCTTTATTCCTTATTAGTTTTGTAGCTTACTTTAATCCCTGGTATTTAAGCATAAAGATTTTTCTGTATATATTCAGAAACCCACCTGTGCTTACTAATTACATCATTACTAAAAGGGTCTTCATCCATATATCCATAATCAAAACTAAATTTCATAAAGTTTAAGTAATTTGCCGGTATGGTATTTTCGTGGAATAAAAACTCTAAAGCATTTTTGCTAAAAAAGTTTTCTTTATACTCTTCTTCTATATTCTTTTCATAGGTATTGATGTAGTCTTTAGCAGTCGTTTCACCCGCTATAACAGGTAAATCGCTACCATACATCAATGGAAAACCTTCTTTAAGATAATAATTAATATGACTAAAATATTTTGTTGTTATGTTGCCATCTTTAAGGCAATAACTATGAGCGGAAAGATCAGCAAAAATTTGTTTATTATTTTCGCTATTATACCTATTCATTAAGGCAAGAATATTATCTGTGGTATTTTTAGAAAACTCTTTTGCTATTTCATCTTCACTTTTTTCTTCATCTTTGTCTATTGAAGTCCTTTTTAAAAAATCAGTACCGCCAAAGTGAGCAAAATTTATTTTTAAGTCATATTCCCTGATTAGGGAATCCCAATTCATAACGTTTGTAAAGTCAAGTGTTTCTCCCGGTTTTAAGTCTATTCCTTGTGTTGCATGGTATTGAGCGTGAGCATTTATAGGTAGGACTATACTTTCATCTTTTTTAGTTCTCATTTCTGCTATGTAACTATATAATCCTTCCAAATTTTTATTTATTATCGGGTCTATTTCATTATTTTTACGACCCTGGTCTCCTCTAAAATCCGGATAAAAACCCATTGCAGGATACATTTTAATTCCTACAAATCCATTTTGCTCCACGGCCAGTCTTAATAAAGTTAAAGCATTTTTTCTTCTGGGGTGAAACGCAAAAAATGGAAAGATTTGCCAGGGGTATGTTCTTGATATATGAGCTATTTCTTGTAATTGTAAGACGTATGGAATTACCCCATCTGAGTTATGAACCTTTGTTATATTCGAGCCAACAATGAAGTCCATCATTAAAGGAACATATATATTTACATTTCTTTCTCCAGGCTGAAAACCAGATTCTTTAATATATTCAGAACTTAAAAATTCTCCTTTTTTAACCAGGTTGTCAATAACTCCATTAATACCCCAAAAGTTTTTTGGTAAAAGAGCATTGAGCATTTTATGCAAATTATTATCCCCAATCTCATCAACAAGTTTTAAAATAGAATTTAGTTTTGTACCTTCTCTGAGTTCTTCTTCCTCAATAAATTTAGCCAGTAGTTCACTTTTGTTTCTTAATAGATGCTTTGTGTATTGATCAGGCAAATAATCGAAATTCATCAAGTGACAATGTGTATCAATTGTAGGTAACATTTTTTCCTCTTTCCCATTTATAAAAATTCATTATAAACTCTAAAAAGTTTATCATAAGAAGTAACATATTAATATCATTTTTTTGCCAATGTCGGTAAATCATCTTCTATGTTTTCCAAATTGAGTATAAAAAACTCGGTGTGGTATAAAATGACGTGATTTTGTAACCCCGCTCCCCTTACTCCCCTGCATTTTTAATTTAAATAGCTTATCATTAATTTCAAAACGCCATAAATTGTCATGCTGAAATAATTTCAGTATATTTTCAACGCTGGATGTATCTCCCATCCCCTGCCCCCTCCCTCGAGGGAGGGGGATTTTGTTTTGGGTAGGGGCTTCGCCCCTACACCTAACCCCATTATGACTATTATAAAATAACTTTAGGGGTTTTAAA
>JANQIY010000079.1 GCA_028281965.1 Candidatus Gastranaerophilales bacterium | reverse complement strand
CCAATTAATGCTGATACGCGATAAGTAAAAGTTGGCTAGATGCCGTGTCAAGCACGGCATGACATATCTTTTTTAATTCCAGAATTGAAAGACCCTGGAGGTTAATATTAATCGCCCGGGGTTAAAAACAATATTTAAATTATCAAAAGGTCTTGAAGTTGAGCCGTATGAGCTTTTAAAATTTGATTAAAATTCTTATTATGCAAGACTTTGAACAAAAATACCTGGCAATAATAAGTAAACAACAAATTGCAGGATGCGCACCCTACTACTCATTTTAGTATATTTCCCGGATAGGTTTTTTATAAAAAAGGCAATTTTTTATCTTTTTTTGTTTTTATATTGATATAGAAGGAAAGATAAAAGGGTATTTAGCTTTTAATAAAAAGCCTTAAAATTTTTAGCGTAAATTGTAGTATTAGGAAAAAAGGAGGGAAAAACAATGGGAGACATCTCTGTTAATTCATCATCTCAAGGTACAACATCCGCATATGAACTTTCAGCAAGAGATTCTGCTGAACAAAAAGCGTTGGATTATGCTGCAAGGTTTATAGACTCTCCACCCTTGTTTATAGACTCTCCACCCTGGTTTACTCCTTTTATGTCTGATGAAGAGATTGGAAACAGAGCTATAGAACCTTATAATAGGATTTTTAATCCTAACTTTTCTGATAGTTATGCACAAAAATCCTGTTTAGCTGCTGCAGATGAGATCGGGGATTTAACCGGTGAGGTTTTAACCACTGAAGAGAGGAAAGCAGTATGTATTGACCCATTTAACGAGAATCCGTATGCGGTTGAACAGCGTATTCTTGATTAAGCAATAAACAAATTTTTGCTATTTGCTTAATTCGTTTTTGATAGTTCTATTAATGAAAATGGTATTTTTGATAAAGGTTCTACCTTTATAGCCGCGCCCAGATCGATTGCTTCTTTGGGCATTCCAAAGACAACGCAGCTCGCCTCGTCCTGGGCGATTGTACGAGCTCCCGCCTTTTTCATTTCCAGTAATCCCCTGGCGCCGTCTTTTCCCATGCCGGTAAGTATTACACCTATGGCATTGCTGCCTGCGTACTGGGCAACGGAAAGGAACAGGATTTCCACGGCCGGTCTCTGGTGATGTACCAGCGGGCCGTCTTTAATTTCCACATAATAATTTGCGCCGCTTCTTTTTAAGGTCATATGCTGGTTTCCCGGCGCAATAAGCACTGTTCCGGGAGAGGCGGGTTCCCCGTTGACGGCTTCCCTTACTTCCAGCGCGCATAAATCGTTTAACCTGTCCGCAAAAGATTTTGTAAAAAACTGGGGCATATGCTGGACTATTAAAACTGGAGGCATTGTAGGCGGCAGAGCCGTCAAAAGGTTTTTTAGAGCCTCTGTCCCCCCGGTTGAAGCGCCTATGGCTATTATTTTGTTTGTTGTCTTTATAAGCGCCTTGTTCCGGATTTTATTCACCGGTTGAGTTGCGGCAGGGGTTTTAGAAATTAGTTTTGAAACTTTTGCTTTTGCTGCCGCTTTGATTTTTTCTTTTAGCTGCTCGCTCATATCACCTACCGAATATGAAGCCCCGGGTTTAGCCATAACCTCGGCGGCACCCAGTTCCAGCGCTCTAAAAGCGACATCGCAACCTTTTTGGGCAAGTGAGCTGACAATAATTACCGGCATGGGCTTTGCTTTCATTAGCTTTTCAAGAAAAGTCAGCCCGTCCATTCTTGGCATTTCTATATCCAGAACGAGTACGTCAGGTTTAAGCGCTATTATCTTATCCCTTCCTATATAAGGGTCGGGAGCTGTCCCGACCACTTCTATTTCAGGGTCTTTTGCTAGTTCCCTGCTAAAAATTTTCCTGACCATTGCAGAGTCATCTATTACCAGAACCTTTATCGGCATGCCAGTCTTCTTCTCTTAATTGATTAACCTTAAATATAACAATTTCACCTGTTTGAGTATCAAATACAATTTTTCTCCCAAATTCTCCTGCGGTGTCATAAGTTATTATATCTATATAATTGTTTTTTAGAACAGTTTCCGCTATTTGAATATTTTGCCTGCCTATTTCTATGCTTCCCATTCGAGGGTTTTGCGATCCTCCAACTATATGGGCTTTTAAGTTGTATTTTTGAGAGCCCATTTTTAACATTCCTTTTATCATATATGGAATCGACACTGAGCCAAAATGGGCTGTTTGCTCGGTTCTAAAGGGTTTAGCGTGGACGTAGTGGTTCATTCCGCCAAAACCCAGTATCGGATCCCAAATACAAACCGAAACACAGGATCCCAGTACCGTAGAGAGCTTATGAGGTTCCCTGCTCAGGAATATGTAGCCGGGGTGCACAAAATATTTGGGTTTTTCCTCATTGTCTATCCCGTCATTTTCAAACAAGCTTGAATTCATAAAACTATTGGAACCATTTCTTTTTTAACTAGTCACTTTTTATATAAATTGTAGGCTGAAGGTACTTAAATTTATACTGCCTCTGGTTTAAGCTCTCTGAATGGCCTATGAGCAGCAATCCCCCGGGGGTAAGCACTTCGTAAAATTTTCTTACAAGCTTTTCCTGGGTTGGGATATCAAAGTAAATCATTACGTTCCTGCAGAATATAATATCGAAATTATCCCTGAACGGGAACGGGTGCATCAGGTTAAATGTCCTGAATGTAACCAGGTTTATTATTTCATCGGTTATTTTATATATATTCCCAAACTTGTTAAAATATTTTTGCAGGAAGTAAGGATTGATTATGTCTTCTGAATCCAGGACGTACTGGGCTTGCTGCGCTTCTTTTATAACAAGTGAGCTGACATCCGTCGCCAGGATTTTTATCCTGATATCAGGCGGTATATATTCTTTTAAAACCATTGCTATGGTATATGCCTCATCACCTGTCGAGCAGGCGGAGCTCCATACTTTTATTTCCTTGTTCCTGATTATCCTGGGGTTTAAATTTACTATGTTTTTAAATTTATCCCTTAGAAAATTGAAGTGGTTATCTTCCCTGAAAAAATTTGTTTTGTGAATGGTTACGTAATCGACAAAGGAAGTCCAATGTGTTCCCCTGCCGATATTTACAAGTTCATAATATTTGTCGTAACAGGTTATATTTGATTCCCGCATAAGTTTTGAAACTTTTGACTGGAGGTGGTCTCTTTTTGCTGCGCCTAAACTTATGCCTAACCTATTTTTTACAAGCTGGCAAAACTTTTCAAACTGTCGGTCTGACAATTTTTTTTGGTTTTCCATCTGCCATTTCCTTTATTAAATAGAAGCAGGACTATATAAAATATAGTCCTGCTTGCTGGTAAATTTTAAAAACCGGAAAGATCGTCTTCCAGGGGAATCACATCTTCAGGGTTTACTATTTTTGTGTCTTTACCGGTAGGTTTTACCCTGTTTGAAGTTATTTGCCTGCCGGGATTATAGGAAGGTTTTCTGGTTTCAATCCTGTTATATCCTGAAAAACTGCTTTCCAACTGCTCCTGGCCTCCTATGATAGTATGTCTGAGAGCGCTTACGATTTCTTTCATATTTTCAGCCTGCGCAGATAACTCTTCGGAAGCTGAAGCGCTTTCTTCAGCGGTTGAAGCGTTTGACTGTACAACTTGCTCCATCTGGGAAATTGCCTTGTTTATCTGCTCAATTCCCTGTGTCTGCTCCTGGCTGGCTGCTGAAATCTCGTCCAGCAACTCGCTTACTTTCTGGGCATCGATATTTATTTTGGAGAGAGCGTCTTCTACTCCTTTAGAAATGTTTACGCCTCTTTCAGAGAGTTCTATGTTATTTTCAATAATCTCTGCGGTATCCTTGGCAGCCTGGGCGCTTCTTTGGGCAAGATTCCTGACTTCCTCGGCCACAACCGCAAATCCTTGACCGGCTTCACCTGCCCTTGCCGCTTCAACTGCCGCATTAAGAGCGAGGATATTGGTCTGGAACGCTATCTCGTCTATGACTTTTATGATTTTTGATATTTCGCCGCTGGATTTTTTAAGGTCTTCCATTGATACCATCATATTTTGCATTTCGGCGTTGCTCTTACCTGCCGATTCATTTGTATGTCTTGCAAGGACTGCCGCCTGCTTTGTATTTTCAGTATTCTGCCTGACCATTGAAGATGACTCCTCAAGCGTGGCGGAAGTCTCTTCAATTGAAGAGGCCTGCTCTGATGAGCCTTCAGATAACTGCTGGCTTGCAGAGGATAACTGCATTGCCGCTGCTGATACCTGCTGGGATACGTTACTCATGTTTTCAATGCTCTTTTTAAGAATATCTGTAATGTTCCTGGAAATTAACAATGCCATTATAATTCCTAATATAATTGAAAATAATCCCGCGATTAACAGGGTTGTTTTGCCCTGCTCGGCTTTAATATTAACATTTTTTAAGGATTCATTAGCTGCTTCTTCATACTGCTTTGCTATTTGACTTAAATTCTTACTTACATTTGAAAGGGCGGGGACAGTTACTTCTTTATAAATTTTTATAGCTTCCTGCTTATTTCCCGCTTCCATAGCTGCTATTATATCTTTTGCCGAGCTGTGCAGTTTTTGGTGAGGAATGTCCATTTCCTGGATTTTATTTTTTATTGATTCATTTTTAATCTGGTTAATCTCATCACTGTACATCCATTTTCCAAACCCGCACTTTGTATGATCCAGCTGACCATGAAAATGCTGGTCTGTTAAGATGGATTCTTCCAGATGCTGCATCCAGTGCAGGTGATCAATTTCTTTTTGCAGGAAAAACATTGTCATTTTTACATCACCCTGTGATGCTTGAATTCCCTTAAAATTAGCGTAGCCGATGATTGACATTGCTGAAATCAATACCAGCAAAACTACATAACCCGTTACTAACTTTTTAATTACTGTCATTTTCATTAACTTGCTCCTTTCTTATAATTAAAAATTAATTTCAGTTTTTTCAGCTTCTTTTAAAGTAAGTATCATTTCCTGGGTATTAATAATTCTATCAATATTCAAAATCATAATAACTTTGCCTTTAACCTTACCCATTCCCGTTAAGAATTCCTCTTCCAGCTTTGCGCCGTAGTCCAGGGTTTCTTCAATATCGCTTTCCTCTATATTAACCACTTCTGACACTGTGTCCACCACAATGCCCATTGGCCTTTTTGCCTCATTAATATTGACTTCTACCACGATAATACATGTTCTTTCCGTGTATTCAATGGCATTCATCCCGAATTTGGCCCTGAGGTCCATTATGGGAATAATTTTCCCCCGCAAATTAATCACGCCTTTAATAAATTCAGGCGTTTTAGGCACTTCGGTAATTTCCATCATCCCTATAATTTCGCGCACCTGTAAAATGGGTATACCATAATTTTCCTTACCCAGAGAGAATGTAAGGTGTTTTCCCCCTTGAATCTGCATTATTTAGCTCCTTTCCGTTTAAATACATATTCAATGCTCATGTTTTCGGTTTTTCTTGACATTTTAAACACATCAGTATATTCCGGCTTGTAAATTAAAGTTCTCCTTCTATGTTATAGGCTATGGTGAAGTTAGTATCATTCATCCTGAAAAAACACTTCCTCGCGGGTGTTTTACTTATCATTAAACATATTCTCTCCCCTGTCACCAGGGTTGGCGAGGATAATGAAATTAACTTTTTTGTCGGCACTTTGGCAAGGGTCTGGCCGCAAATTGCCGCTACAAAATCACACAGGGAATTTCTTGCAATGTTATCTATTGAAAAAACTTCTTCCTGGTTTGTCATTCCGCATATTACGTACAGAGCCGCTTTTTTTGACATCCCCACCACAAAGTTTCCTTCCATTCCCTTGCTTAAACCCACCAGCAAGTTAATAGGATCTCCTGAATTTAGCGTATTTTCCGCTTTTTCCTTTATAAAGGAAAACCGGATCCCTTTTCTAGGCAAAAACTCCTCGCATGTCTTTATTAAATGGTCTTTTAGCTCTAATACTTCTGACATTATTGATGTTCCTCTTCAAAACCTATATCAACGAAAAATTTACCCAGTTTTCCTCTAAAATAGAGCATTTTTGATTTAATTCTGGGGCTCAGGGTCTCCAGTCCCTTACCTGAAAAAATTGCCGGAGGGGAAAGGCGAAATTCTTTATTTTTAAATTTATCAGTCATATATGTAGTAGCCCTGCCGCTTATCATATTCCCAAATTCTGCCAGGTAAGTATATACATCATTGGGCTCATCAAGGCGTTCCCCGAAGTTCATTATCAATGCCACCTTAACCGCTGTTTCCAGGTCACATTCCAAATACAGCCGGCCTGTAGCGCTTCCGGTTATGCCGATAATTATTGCTACTTTAAAAGGAAAATCTATTATAAACCTCTTTCCCGGAAGAAATTCCGTCTCTAAAAGCTCTATGCTTACTTCCTGAAAAGCTTTTTCTGTAATAAGCGCAATTTCCCTCAACATTTCACGATCCATGATTATTCCCCTAAAAGACTGTTAACTTTTTCCAGCAGCTCGTCAGGCTTGAAGGGTTTCCTGATAAACTGCTTTACGCCGATTTCTCTCGCCTGGCTATGGAGAGATTCATCACCCATTGCGCTGAGCATGATAATTTTTACATCAGGAGCCCTGGCTATAAGCGCTTTTGCCGTTTCTATACCATCCATTATAGGCATGGTTACGTCAAGGGTTATAACGTCAGGTTGGTACTTATCATACATTTCTACCCCTATTTTCCCGTTAGGAGCGTTATCCACGACTTCAAAACCGTTTGGTTCCAGCGCCCTTTTTACGGCTTTAAAAATAAACGGGGAATCATCAATAACCAGAACTTTATAACCTGCCATATTTTTATTTTCTCCTTGACATATAATAACTACAACTGTTTAAAAATTTTTTTAAATTTCTATATTAAAAATTCTATATACTATATAATTGAAAAATCTTTTTACAGTAATTGTTTTTTTTGTAATAAGTATAGTTTAATATATCATACATTAGTTTGTAAAAGATAGTGGAAAGAAAAGAAAAATAAATAATCAACTATAACTTTAATATTTTCTAGTATAATATACTGTACGTATTTTCTAAGAAAAGAAAAATAATAATCTATGATATAACTATGTAGAAAGGGGGAATCAGCACAATGAAAACACTTATAGTAGATGATGACTTTACCAGCAGGAAATTACTGCTAAAAATGTTGTCAGGTTATGGTTCATGTGAAGTGGCGGTTAATGGAAAAGAAGCTGTTGAAGCCTACAAACTTGCCCTGGAAGAAAAAGAAGCGTATGATCTTATATGTCTTGATATCATGATGCCGGAAATGGACGGCCAGCAAGTACTTAAAGAAGTCAGGGAAATTGAGCATTCAAGGGGAATTAACGGCCTTGACGGCGTAAAAATCATTATGACAACAGCATTGAACGATTTTAAAAATATTAAGAAATCTTTCAGGGAACAATGTGAAGCATACCTTGTAAAACCGATTGAAAAAGAAAAATTAATTAAAAACCTCAAAGATCTTAACTTAATTAAATAATATAGTTCTTTTTCTTAAAGGGTTTAACCTGATACGATTTACCCGGTGGAATATGTTAAAAAACAAAAGTTTATTTATACTTCTTTTTTCAATTTCAATATTCTTTTTTATCACCATTAGCATTGTCCTTGTAGAATTTATTTACGACAAAGACCTTGAATCCCTGGAAAAACATATTCTTGAAGAGCAAAAAAAGCCTTTTCAAGTATTGATAGATAATGATATAAAAAAACTTTCCTCCATCATCCTGACAATTAAAGAAAATAAAAAAATTGCCGGGTTATTTGCCGAAAGAGATAGGGAGGGCTTATACAGGGAAACAAAAAACTTGTTTGAGCAGCTAAAAGCCGAGTATAAAATTACTCACTGGTATTTTTTGAATACTGAAAAAGAGGCGACAGTCTTTTTAAGATTGCACAAAAAGGGCTTATACGGGGACAAACTGCCAAGAGCAACGTACTGGTCAGCTGTCAGGAATAAAAAAATGGGGGCCGGGCTGGAATTGGGAAAAACAGCGTATGCGCTCAGGGTGGTTCATCCTTTCTATTATAAAGGGGAATTGATTGGCTATATAGAGCTGGCGCGGGGAATTGACGAGTTTTTTGAAATTATGAAGACAGGGTTAAGCGCGGATTACCTGGTGCTTACCCAAAAAAAATTTATGAACCATAATGACTGGTCTGAAATGGCTAATAACACCAATAACCAGCACAATTGGGATAAATATGACAATTTTATCAGATTAAGCAGCACCCATGCTCACTGTCTTAATTGCAGGAAAATATTTGACTCGCAAAACCTTTCTGATATTCCCGAGAAAGGGGTGAGTTTTGGAACGTTTCATAATAAAGACAGGGTATACACCAGGGGAGTCTTCCCGCTGATTGACGCTTTTGGCCAAAAATCAGGGGCGGTAATTTATCGCAAGGATATAACGGAATTTTACAACCGGGCGATTTTTGTAAAAAATATTTTTTTCGGATTATTCGGGTTTTTGATACTAACTTCAATATTTATCACAATGCAGCTTATAACCCAACGCTCAAAGCATGAATTCAATAAAATTTATAAAGGCATAACGGATAACCTGTGGAATGAGTTTATAATCATTGACCCCAAAACTTTTACATATAAATACCTGAATAAAGCTGTGCTGGAAAATGTGGGATATGAGCCGGAAGAGCTTTTAGGCAAGCATATTTCGATAACCGTACCGGAATTTTTAAGAAATAACATAAAAGTCATGGAAATTGTAAAACCGCTTATAACAGGAGAAAAAAGGGTAGTAACTTATGAAACTTGCAGAAGAAGAAAAGACGGCTCTTGCTACCCCATCCAGATAAACTTTCAATATATGGAATTTGAGAATAAGCCTGTACTGGTGGCTATAAACAGGGATTTAACGAATGAAAAAAACAGGGAAAGTATCGAGCAGACCATTAAGGAAGTATTCGACAGGTTCTGGAACGAGCTGTACATAGCGGATGCAAATACATTAAAGATCACCTATGTCAATAAAAATGCGATAGATAGCCTGGGATACACCTTTGATGAGTTTCTGGAACTTACCCCCGGCGACATTGATCTCGGCTTTAACGAAGAGATAAAAAACAAATATTTCAGCGTTATTAAGGATAAAGAAATGCAGGTAACAACGGAAAGCCTCTATAAAAGAAAGGACGGTACAACTTATCCCGTAGAAATAAACATAAACAAAGGGGTTTTCAGGAATGAACAGGTAATTATTACGGTAGTCAGGGATATTACAGAAAGAAAACAGCATGAAAAAAAAATTTTGGAAGCTTACAAACGGGCAAAAAGCGAAATTGAAGCTCACTTAAAAGAAGCTACAAGCATAATCAGTCACAGCTCTTCAGTGGCTTTTACCTGGAGAAACACGGAAAGCTGGCCCGTGGAATTTATTACGGAAAACGTGGAAAAAGTATTCGGCTATAAAGCTGAAGATTTTCTCTCAGGAAGCATAAATTACTCAGACTGCATCCATCCTGAGGATTTACCCGGAGTTGAAAAGGAAATTAAGGATTTTATCAACAGCGGCAAGCATGAATTCACTCATGAGCCTCATAGGATCATAACCAGAGCCGGGGAAGAAAGGATAGTCAGCTGCTGGACTTATACGGTAAAGGATGAAGAAGGAAACAGCTCGCATTTTAAAGGTATAGTTGAGGATATCACAGAAAAAAGGCTTGCGGAAATAGAGCTTAGCAGGTCTGAGCAGGAAAAATCCCTTATTTTATCAAACATACGGGAAGCCGTAATTTACCGGGACACAGACTCAAAGATAATATGGGCAAACAGGTCGGCTTCTGAAAAAATAGGAGTATCGCTGGAAGAAATGATAGGCAGGACCTGTTCGCAAGTATGCACTGAAAAACAGTTTTTCTGCAGCAAATGCCCGGTAAGAAAAGCCCTGGACTTTGGCATATTCAGTAAAGCCGAGCTGGAAAACAGTAAAGGCAGGACCTGGGTTGTTACGGTTATTCCCGTTAAAAACGATGATGATGAACTAATCGGCGTAGTTGAAACCTCACTGGAAATAACGGAACAAAAAAGACAGGAACTGGAATTAAAACAAAAAGATAAGCTTTTGTCAGCCGTAACAAAAGCAACAAGCGATTTTTTACTTAATTACGAAGATTTTAACACGGTAATGTTAAAAGCCTTTGAAACCATAGGCCAGGCTTTTGAAGTTGACAGGATCTACCTTTTCAAGAATGACCCCGGCAAAAAAGGCTGTCCCGGTAAAAAAAGAAAAGAAAAATACACAGCAGACATGAAATTTGAGTGGATAAGCGAAACCTCAAAATGCGAAATAAACCCTGAATACGCGCAAGGATTCTCTTCTGAAACGATTCCTGAACTTTTTGACAATTTACTAAAAAACAAACCTTTTATAAAACTTGTAAAAGATATGGAACCACAGACAAGAAATATTCTGGAAAAACAAAATATTCTCTCAGTGTTAATTTTCCCGTTGTTTATAAACAATATATTCTGGGGCTTTATAGGATTTGATGAATGTAAAAGCGAAAGAACCTGGACGGAAATAGAAAAAGCTACTTTTCTTTCGTTTGTCGCAATAATTGCCGGGGTTATAGAAAAAAACATCAAGGACAAAGAGCTGCTTGAGCAAAAACAAAGAGCAGAAGAAGCAAGCAAGGCAAAAAGCGAATTTTTAGCGAATATGAGCCATGAAATCAGGACGCCCATGAACGGTGTCATAGGTTTTATAGACCTCCTTGAAAGCACAGACCTGGACGAGGAGCAAAAAGACTTTGTGGAAGAAGCAAAGAAGTCTTCAAAGCAGCTTCTGGAAGTTATTAACGATATACTTGATTTTTCCAAGATTGAAGCCGGGAAAATGACAATGGAAAAAATCAACTTTAATGTCCGGTCAATTGTTGAAGACCTGGCCACATTGACAAATGCGGGAGCCCAGGATAAAAAAATCGAAGTTAATGCCCTGGTCTATTCAGATGTCCCAAAAACATTAATAGGTGACCCCGGAAGGTTAAAACAGGTTATTAACAACCTCACAAACAATGCTTTAAAATTTACTCATGAAGGTGAAATCTTTATATGCGTAAAAAAACAGGAAGAAGATGAAAGTACTGTAACTTTAAAATTTACAGTTTCAGATACAGGAATAGGAATTGCCCAGGACAAGCTGAAATTAATATTTGAATCATTTGCCCAGGCAGACACTTCCGCTACGAGAAAATATAGCGGAACCGGGCTGGGACTTACTATTTGCAAGAAAATCGTCAACCTCCTGAAAGGGTCTATATGTGTAGAGAGCGAAGTAGGCAAAGGGTCGGTATTTACGTTCACGTCCGTATTTAAAAAAACAGAAGCAAGTTATGAAAACGGCAATGGGGATACAAAGAACTTAAAAGGCAAAAATATTTTGATAGTGGATGATATTCCCACAAATGTCAGGGTTGCGGGTTACTACCTGGAATCCGCAGGCTGTAACGTGTTCAGGGCCGAATCCTCAAAAGGCGCGGTTGATATCCTGGAAAATAATGAAAACATTGACCTGATAATTTCTGACTACAGAATGCCTGAAAAAGACGGTATAAACCTTGCCTCAGAGTTAAAATCATCAGAAAAATACAATCATATACCGATTATTTTATTAACGTCCTTTGTGCATAGAGGGGGCTCTAAGCTGGCGCAGAGTTTAGGTTTCAGCGGGTACTTAACAAAGCCCGTAAAAAAAGATGACCTGATAAAAGGTGTTTCAATAGCGCTAAATGATAAGTTTGAGACAAAAGAGTTCATAACCAGGCATGTAATAAGGGAAAATAACTTTAATGAAAGATATAGCATACTCCTGGTAGAAGATAATGAAATTAACCAGAAGCTTACAGTTAAACTCCTGAATAAAAACGGGTTTAACTGCGATATTGCGTCTAACGGCCAGGAAGCAATAGATATCTGCAAAAAAAAGGACTATGACCTTATTCTTATGGACTGCCAAATGCCTGTAATGGACGGGTATGAAGCAACAAAACAAATAAGGGAAATAAAAAAGGACAAAAAAATTCCCATAATTGCCATGACCGCACATTCTTTCCAGGAAGACATAGAGAAGTGTTTTTCTTCGGGAATGGACGACTACTTAAGCAAGCCTGTAGATGGGGAAAAGCTTATAAATATGCTTAAAAAATATTTAACGCTGTTAGAAATTTCAAAACAAACCGGAATTTCCCAAAAGGAAGCGGAAGAACTTCTCGATGAATTTATGGAAAAGCTGCCTGAGAAAATATCCCGGCTTGCCCGTGCAGTAAGCGAAGAAAATTTTGATGAAATAATCTTTGTTTCCCATGACATAAAAGGAGCAAGCGCCAATTTAAGACAGGAAGATCTGAGTGAATTAGCCTACGGTTTAGAAGAAACAGCCAAATCGAAAGATATAATTTTATGTCGGACGCTGCTTGAAAAAATCAAAACTTTTATATAAAAGCCGCAGGTTTATTGTAAACTATACCGATTTCAATAAGTAAACGTGGAATTAAAAATATAAAACGCCGCATGTCATTGCGAGGCGGCGCTTCGCGCCGCCGTGGCAATCTGGCCAGTCAACATTATGGGCTTTCAGCCCATTTAGACAGATTACCATCCTGAAACAAGTTCAGGACAGGCTTCCTCGTATGACACTGGTCGTTTAAGGAGTAAACAATAAAAACTTAAGTGTTTTTAAAATTTTCAAAAATTCATTCTCCCTCCACCCACCCAATTTTTTCTTTGGTCTCGCTTCCCTCCC
>JANQIY010000025.1 GCA_028281965.1 Candidatus Gastranaerophilales bacterium | reverse complement strand
GGTCTCGCTTCCCTCCCTTCGGTCGGTCGCTCGACCGAAAAAATTTAATAAGGAATATTTTTGAAAATTTTACATAAGAATTTTTTGTTTCTTCCTTAGCAATTCGAGTAACTATAAAAAATAATTTAACAAATTTTGACTTAATATATATAATTATAGTGTTAATAAGATCAGTAAGTATATTGAGCCGGTATAAAAATGTCAGAATTATCAGAGTTGATTTTTGATAGCTTAAAAGCCTTTGAACCGCTAAAAATAGAAATTTTGGATGAGCAAGATAACTATTACCAGCTAACCAGTACAATTGAAAAAGTATCTGAAGAATACGTCATCATAAGCCCGCCAAAACATGGGAATGAGTATTTTGACCTGCCGGTTGACGCGGAAATAAGCGTTGTATTTTACAGAAGCGATGGCATATTATTCGGGTGTTCCCGGATAATTTCCAAACAGTCGGGAGATGAATCAAGACTCAAAATTACTCTTCCATACAATGTTGAGTTAATTAACAGGAGAAGGGCCAAACGGTTTAGGGTAAAACTAAAAGCAGAAGTTGAGTATTTAATTAATAAAAATGATTACAATAAAAAAGTGTTGAAAGTCGGAACCAATGACATAAATATGTATGGTTTCAGCTATTTTGACTATGACCCCATGGGCAAGTATTACAGTATAAAATGCAAAATGTATGTCGAAGATAGAGACCCTGCGCCTGTTATTGCTGAATGCAGGTTTGTATATTCTCAAAAAAAGTTGATAAAAGGTCATAACATGTTTAAAACCGCCCTGGAATTTACAAAGATTTCAAAAAATGATAAAGAAAGAATTTTCCAGCGGTGTTTTAAAAGAGGCATATATTAGATAAGTATTGCCCTGAAATTGGAAAATATTGAGAGCCTGCACGGAGTAAAACCAAATTTATATTATGCAAAGATTTTAATTAACTCGAGTCGCGAATTAGCTTAAAAGCAATTATAACAAGGTTTTAAATAACTTGAGTTGCTAATTAGCCAAAAGCCAGGATATGACTATGCAACTAGCAACTCGAGTTAAATAGAGTTAAAATTTAAATTTTCAACATGAAGCAGACTGCAAAAATTCTTAGCCACCCGGTGGCTAAGAATTTTTTCCGCTGTCCTTATTGAAATAAATTTTGCAAAATCATAAATAAAAACAGGGGCGAACGAGGCTACGAAGTCGCCGAAGTGAGCCCAAAACAACAAACTAGCCCCCTCCCTTTAGAAGGGAGGGGGTTGGGGGTGGGTTGTAAAATTTTCGCTTTTACAAATTATTTAGAGATTGGGGTTAATTAGCAACTCAAGTTTATTTTGAGAAAAATTTTTTGTTTACTACTTAATCTTTCTTTTTTTCTTCTTCTTTTTTTTAGCTTTTTTGCAGCTCCCATCGCATTTTTCTTTCTTACTTAAACCACAATTGCATTTTCCCATAATTCTAACCTTTTTTATAATTTTTCCACCAAGTCAGGTTCTAAATCCAGCGCCTTTCTTAAATATTTGCTTGCTTCTTCTTTTTTTCCTTTTTCTCTCAGGATTAAACCGGTATAGTAGTAGTAAAAAGCATTATTTTCATCAAGATATTTTACATTCCTGAGACTTTTCAGGGCCTCGGAATAATAGCCCCGGGCAAGTTGTATCCTGGCTAAATCAAGCCATACATTATAATGTTCCATAGGAGCCGCTGAAAGGACTTTTTTAAGCATTTTTTCAGCATCGGCATACTTTCCCCTGTTTGCCAGAATCACTCCTATATTGTAAATTACATCAGTATTTTCTTTATCTATAAGTAAGATTTTTTTAAAATAGTCCAGGGCTTCTTCTTCATTTTCCAGGTAAATGTTTAATTTTGCCAATAACAACAAAGCATCGACATTTTTAGGGTCGTTTGCCAGAACTTTTTTATAGTAATACCGGGCTGTATCAGTCTGGCCATATAAAAAATAAATATTTCCCAGCCCTAAATTGGACTTAGTGCTGTTTTCCTGCAAAGCCAGGGTTTTTTCATAGTATTTTTTCGCTGGTTTCAGCTGGTCTATTTCATAATACGCCTCGGCAGTAAGTTCGAAAATATATGCTTCGTTTTTATGATCCACAAATTTGTTTAAAATATTTATAGCCGAGTCAATTTCTCCCTGGACAAGGTAGTAATAAGCCTCGTAGTACTTGCTGAGGACGATATTTTCCCGAAATTGTTTTACCTTTAACCAGTAATCATAAGATTTGAATTTTTTCCAGAACTGCTTATCTTTTATGTTGTATTTTTTGCTTATTAAATTAACTTTGTTAATTGCTTTTTGCGCCTCATAAACTTTATTGCGGGCAGAAAGTATTTTTATTTTTGCAAGGTTATAAGTTAAGTTTTCCGGGTTTATTTTCAGGGCCAGGCTTATTTCATTTTCCGCGGATTCCAGTTTTTTCCGCTCAAAAAACGCTTCTGACCTTAAGTAATGAATATAATCATAGCTTTCAAGATTTCCCGTTAATTCAAGAACGAAATCAGGGTTATTCTTGTAATTTAAGGCATAAAAAGCCGTATAAAGTATTTTTTCCCGTTCATCCGGTAAAAATTGCCTTGGGAAATAGAGCATGTAAAGCTCATTTATAAAATCCCCCCAGATTTCCCGGTTATCTACATCTTTAAGCACTTCCCGAGCAAAGTTAAAATAATTCATACTGATTAATTTAAGAGCCAGTTTGACTTTTAAAAAATTATCGGAAGGATCGACGGTCTCATAGAAATTTTTCAGCTCAATAAGCGCGCTGTCGGTTTCTCCGCGGGTAAAGTTGTAGAAAGATTCTTTTATGCTGTCTTTTTCTTCTTTCGTGGGAAAATTAACCTCCCGGATCTCAGCCCTGGCCGGCCTGAACTTGTTTATCTTAACCCTGACCAGGTTGCTTTCCGCCATAAAGTCCTTGTTATCAAGGTTAACTTTAACTTCCGGTTTCCCCTCGGTTTCCTTGACTATGGGCCTGGAGGCATTCAGAATTTCAATACCCAGCTTTGAAAAGCTGTTTATGATATTAATCATTAGTTCATTTAGAGCTGTAATATTGTTAACGTCGCTTTCCGCCATGGCTATATGTAAGGGATTAAAATTTTCATAAGGGAAACTCGGGTCAAGACTTACCCACTTGCCTGTATATGCTTTTACCCACATATGATACATAAAGGCATTTTCCGGGGAATCGGTATAAACCAGCCCAACAACGACCTTAGCGGGAATCCCGGCCGCACGCAAAAGAGACGCCAGAAGTATAGAATGCTCTGTGCAGTCACCGCTCCTGGTTTCAAGGACTTTTACCGCATTTGCAAAATCAAACTCAAAGTTTTTATTGGAAATATTTATATAAACCCAATTTTTCATCTTTTGGGCGATTTTAAACGCGTCAGTCTCATTTTCCGCAAGCTTGCCGGCAAGGTCTTTAACGGCTTTGCTGTCTGATACTACATAAGGCCCCGATTTTAAATAGTTTTCATAACCTTCGCTCTTAACCGGGTAAGGTGATTTATATTCATCATACTGCCCGGCTTCTACTTTTAGAAAAACCGTATTGTCCTTTACCTGTATAATTCGCTGGTTTTCATCAGTAATGAAAATATCTTCCGTTTTCAAATCATCCGCGCTAATTTTATAAAGTACCTGAGAAATTGTTTCAGGGAGTTTTATATGTTTTTCCACTTTTATATAGCTTTTGGAAAAAACGTCAAACTCGGGTTGAATTCCCAGGATCTCGTTTTTATCAACTTCATACTGCTCCATATCCATTAATGAGGTATATTCTCTAACAACCCGTCCGTTTTTGTCACGCCACATATATAAATCAGTATTGGGGAAAATGTTTACCTTATTTCTGTACTTCGTGTAAACCCCGTCCAGGTTTCCCTGTTGAAGCAGTTCCCGGCCCACTTTTTCCGCCTTGATTTTAAGGACTTGAAGATCAACCCCAGGCTCTATGGTGAAATACCGAAAACTGTCATCCCGGGCTTCTTTGTATAAAAGGTCAATGGCATACGGAAACAATATATTTTCATTTAAGTCAATTATTTTAATTTCTTTAATGTCATTTATACTTGAATTAACAACTATTTTCCCTGCTTGCCAGTCAAAATTCCCGGTAAGGGAAATGTCTCCTCCTTTTTTTTGGGACTTAAATGAAAATTGAAGGGGCCTTCCGGACTCATCCTCCACAAAAGTCTGATCCTGTGTGATTTCTATCTTATCATCAAGCCTTTTAAATTTTTGCTCAATATGTTTTTTAGTCACAATTACAGCTACATTTTCATCCGTTTTCTGCTTTTTTTGAGAAATATGTATAAAACCTGTTTTTATGCCCTGTGATTTGATTACATAAATTTTTTCATAAATTACTTCTGATTGCTGGGCAATACATACACTTGCAGCAATACAAAAGACTAAAATGGCAAAAAATCTAAAAAAAACTGATAACATAGCATTAATCCGTGATTTTACTTAATGAGTTCTTTTTTTTCAGGATTATATAAATCGTCGAAAAAGCCTGTTATTTTATTTTCCTTGTTAGTCCTGCCTTCAGGTTCTTTTAGAAGAATATTATGAAAATCATTTAAATTATAACTTTCAAACAGGTCTTTAATTTCGCCGGATACTTCATAGGGTTCTTTATAAAGAAGTATGGAGATAACTTTATACAGGGAAAGATCAAAAAAGCTATCTACAACCTTTGCGTCAAAGTGAATCCCGGAATCCTTCCTCAAAATATTTAAAACGTTAATAATAGGCATTCTTTCACGATAGTGACGTTTTGAAGTTATAGCGTCAAAAACATCAGATACAGCAAGGATTTTACCTCCCAGGCAAATTTCATCTCCTTTTAATCCCCTGAAATAACCCTTTCCGTTAACTTTTTCATGGTGCGAAGCGGCAATTTCAGGAACATCCTTTAATTTTTCCTCAAAATACATTTTATCAAGAATATCATAAGTAATATGGGCATGCTCCTGAATATGTTTGTACTCTTCATCAGTAAGCTTACCCTGTTTAAAAAGCACACTGTCCTTAACGCCGATTTTTCCGATATCATGGAGAAGGGCGGCATGTTCCAGGGCCTCAAGCTCATCACCTTCAATGCCGAACTTTTCAGCTATAGCAATACTATATAAAGTTACCCGCTTTGAATGACCTGCGGTAATCTTGTCCCTGGCGTCGATAGAGGCAGCCAGGGTGTTTATAAAACTGATGAAAGAACGTTTTTGTTCTTCATACATAGTCTGCTGCCTTCTGAAAAGCCGGGCGTTTTCAAGCGCAATCCCGGTACTTGAACCGATTGCAATGAGCAAGTCCTCGTCTTCCGTTGAAAAATGTTCGTTCCCAAACTTGTTTAACACCTGGAATACACCTACAATTTCATGGTTTAAGTTCCTCATCGGCATACAGAGGATGGTTTTTGTTTTATAACCTGTTTTTTTATCGATTTCCTTATTAAACCTCGAGTCATTATAAGCGTCTTTAATGTTTATGGTTTCTCCCGTCCGGGCAACATGTCCGGCCAGGCCCATATTTGCCGGGAAGCGGATTTCCTGGCTGCCCATTCCCAGCGCAATTTTTGACCATAGCTCTTCGTTTTCCCTGTCATAGAGAAAAACCGTACACCTGTCAGCTGAAAGAGCGCGCTGGGTCTCCTGGGCAATTATTGACAGGAGCTTATCAAGATCGGTTTCCGCCGCAATCGACCGCCCTATTCTTAAAAGGGCAAGAAAAGGGTCTTTACTGCCGCTGCTCCTGGAGGCATCGCTTATGCGGGAAATGTCTTCCAAAAGGTTTTTTCCCTCGGAAAACAGGTCTTCTTTCCTCACGGTCTTATCAATTATATTTGACCATTCTTCTTCATCAACTTCAAAAAGCACATCTTCTATTTTTTTTCCCAGGATATGCAGGTTATTTACTTTTACAATTGCCAGGGCTTCTCTTAGGCTTTGAGAAGCTTTTGGAAAGTCTGAAAAATCCTTGTATATTAACCCCAGCTTATAATAACTTTTTGCGACCTCAGAAGAACTTTCAGCTTCCTTAAACAGTTCTATGGCTTCTTTTAGGGAATCTATCGCCTGCTTTATCTGGCCTTGCTGTTCGTAAATCAATGCCCTTATTTGCTTGGCAAACCCCTGACCCCTGGGAGTTATATGATTATTAAAAACCGGATCAACTTCTGTTTGCAGGATATCTTCAGCTTTATTAAGATTTTTGTGTTTTAATGCAATATTTGTCATGATACAGTAAGCAAATGCTTTTACCAGGTGCAAATTAAGTTTTTCCGCAATTTCAATGGATTTTAAGGCATTTTTCTCTGCATTTTCGTAATCTTCAAGCTCAAAACATACCTTTGCAATCTCTCCCCATATCCTTGCCCCGGTGTAATAATCGCCAAAATCCTCAACGGTTTTAACTCCTTTAAGCAGGTGCATCTTGGCCTGCTCATAGCTTTCTATGTTTGAAAGGTATCTTCCTAAAAGAAGCTCAGTTATTGAAATTTCCCTGGGGTTATTGATTTTCTTTTTTATACTAAGAGCCCGGTTCATACATTCAACAGCTGTGTAATAATTACCGGTCCTTAAGTAAAAAATAGCCAGGCTGTCGTAGATTTTAGTGTATTCCAGGCTGTTTTTATCAATCAGGTTCTGGGCAAGCTTGAAATATTTCAATGCATCGCTGTATCTTTTTTCATAATAGTAAATAATTCCGTAATAATGAAGAATCTGGCCTTCCAGCTCTTTTTCATTTTCTATTTCCGAGTTTTCCAGAAGGTACTTGGCATCATTTAGCAGGGTTAAAGACCTTATTAGGCGGTCATTACAATTTTTATAATGAATAATTGCAAGCTCTGAGAGGCAAATAACAATTTTTTTTATGTCTTTTAATTCATTATAAAGCTTTTGAGCCTCTTCTATATGACTGATAGATTTTTCGTAATTTTTGCGAAAAGCTTCTATCAGACCTAATTCCAGAAGAATTTCAGCTTTATCCCTGGTAGACTCTGCTTTAGCCAATTCTTTTTCCAATTTTGTCAGATGCTCAGATGAAGATGTATTTATAGATCCATTTTTCGTATTAAACATAATTATTTATTATATAGTATAAAATTGTTTAAATCTATTTATAATAATAAAATACGCTTATTAATCCTTAAGATTACTCCTGCAAAGTTTTCAGAGATGTAATTACCAGGCAAAAAAGATTTACTTTTTTGCTATCTAACCTGAATCTCTAATTGCATACATGCAATATTTGCCAAAACCCACCCATGAATGAGCTACTGCGTTAGCTCCCGCTGCCGCGCACAGCCAACCTAAAGGTGGAAAAGAGGCGTAGCCTCTTTTCGATTCTCTATAATTTTTTTGGCAAATATTGCTCAGTCATATCCTGACTTTTGGCTAATTAGAGATTGGAGTTATCTAACTCGAGTCGCGAATTAATTTGTAAAAGCGAAAATTTTACAACCCACCCCCAACCCCCTCCCTTTAGAAGGAAGGGGGCTAGTTTGTTGTTTTCGGGTCACTTCGGCGACTTCGTCGCCTCGTTCGCCCCTGTTTTTATTTATGATTTTGCAAAATTTATTTTAATAAAATTTAAATTTTAACTCTATTTAAAACCTTGTTATAATTGCTTTTAAGCTAATT